>NZ_CAXGLS010000012.1:0-54626 GCF_964010655.1 uncultured Idiomarina sp. | reverse complement strand
CACCATGAACATGCCGCGTGCGCTGTTGCCAAATTCATTCAGTTTTGGGCTCCATGCTGAAATCACCCCAAAATCAGGCACTATCGCGACAATACCGCCACCGACACCACTTTTCGCAGGCACGCCAACGGTAAAAGCAAACTCACCACTTTGGTCATACATACCGCTCGTTGATAGCAGCGCATTGATGCGTTGAGCATCTCGCTTAGTAATGATTTCGCGCTGAGAGAATGGACATACACCGGCATTTGCGAGGAATGTAAACGAGCGCGCGAGGTTTTCACAGCTCATACTAATCGCGCATTGCCAGAAATAATGATCAAGGACTTCATCTACATCGGACTCAATGTTGTCGAAGCTTTTCATTAAGTGAGCGGAAGCCGCGTTCCTATGACCATGTTCTTTTTCCGATGCATGTACTGATTCATCAGCATATATTCGGTCATTACCACACAGGCTTCGTACAAGGCTCATTACAGCGTTTTTACTGGTCGAGTAGTGGCTAACTAGCACATCGCTAATTAAAATCGCTCCTGCGTTGATCATGGGGTTACGCGGAATGCCCTTTTCCCATTCTAACTGCACAATGGAATTAAACGCCTGTCCTGAAGGCTCCATTTTGACTCGTTGCCACAAATCGTCACCCAAACGATCCATCGCCATCATTAAGCCAAATATTTTGGAGATGGACTGGATCGAAAACAACGTGTCCGTGTCACCGACGTTGAACACCTCTCCATCCAGTGTCGTCAGAGTCAGCGCACATTGCTCCGGCTCGACAGCAGCAAGCGCAGGAATGTAGTCGGCGACGTTGCCCGACTGGATCTGCATCGCTTGCTGATGAATTTCTTTCAATAACCGGTTGAGATCATCGGGGGCTTTTATTTGCTGGCCACCGCTTACTAAATCACGCGTCAATGGGCTGCTCCGGATGTTGTAGTTCAACTAAGCGCTGTCTCAGCTGTTCGCTTAAAGTGACTGAACGTTGTTGCTCAAAATCGAAATAAACAAGTACGGTTTTGCCCTTCGCGCAGAGCTCGCCCTTTTGCCAGATTTCGGTGCCAATATCAAAAGAACTGCCGCCAAGACGTTGAACAAAAGTCTTCACAGTCACATTCGAGCCAAAGAAAATGGGTCGTGCGAAATCAACTTCAAGACGAGCAACGATCAAACTTTTTGTTTTTGGCGACATTTCACCAAAGAACTCAAATATAGGTAACCGACCGGTCTCAATCCACATAGGCACAACGGTATTGTTTACATGACCTAAGGCATCGGTTTCATAAAAACGAACTTTAAACTGCTCTTCTAACATCCTGTCTTCCTATGACGATTTAAGCATGGGTTTAAGAAAGCGTGCGGTGTGAGACCGCGTTTCATTAACAATTTTTTCAGGAGCGCCCTCGGTGAGGATCTCACCACCGCCCGAGCCCCCCTCAGGACCTAAGTCGACAATCCAGTCAGCGGTTTTAATCACATCTAAGTTGTGCTCGATAACGACCACGGTATTCCCATGGTCACGCAGACGATGAATCACCGCCAGTAATTGCTTGATATCATGGAAGTGAAGTCCTGTAGTGGGCTCATCCAGAATATAAAGCGTGCGCCCAGTATCTCGCTTCGACAATTCTCGCGACAACTTCACACGCTGCGCTTCACCACCTGACAACGTCGTTGCCGATTGACCAAGGCGCACATAAGACAAACCTACATCCATTAAGGTCTGAAGTTTGCGTGCAATCGCGGGAATCGGATCAAAGAACGCGCGCGCCTCTTCAATGGTCATATCTAATACTTCATGGATATTCTTGCCTTTATACTGAATATCCAGCGTTTCACGATTGTAGCGTTTACCCTTACAAATATCACAGGGTACATAGACGTCCGGCAAGAAGTGCATTTCAACTTTAATGACCCCGTCACCCTGACACGCCTCGCAACGTCCGCCTTTAACGTTAAAGCTAAAGCGTCCTGGTTTATAACCGCGTGCTCTGGCTTCTGGTACACCGGCAAAGAGTTCCCGTATTGGCGTGAAGATCCCCGTATAGGTCGCTGGATTAGAACGAGGCGTACGCCCGATGGGACTCTGATCGATATCAACCACCTTATCCAACAGCTCCATACCTTCAACACGTTGGTGTGGAGCTGGCTCACTGGTGGTTGCACCGTTAAGCTCGCGGTGAGCAACTTTGAATAAGGTATCATTAACTAACGTCGACTTACCTGACCCCGACACGCCCGTCACACAGGTCATTAAACCTAAAGGAATGTTTAAATCGACATTTTTTAGGTTGTTACCCGTGGCGCCAATAATTTTTAGCCAACGGCCATCTGGCTCATGCCGTTGACTTGGCACATCGATCAATTTGCGACCCGATAAATAATCACCTGTTAAAGACCGCTCAGTTTTGACGATATCATCGACCGTTCCCTGTGCCACGATCTCGCCGCCATGCACACCGGCACCGGGACCGATATCAATTACATGATCCGCCTGACGAATTGCGTCTTCATCGTGTTCGACGACCAATATGGTATTGCCTAGATCACGCAAATGAATCAGTGTATTAAGAAGACGTTCGTTATCACGTTGATGCAAGCCAATACTCGGTTCATCCAGTACGTACATCACACCCACCAAGCCCGCGCCAATTTGACTGGCTAAACGGATTCGTTGAGCTTCACCTCCGGACAAGGTTTCTGCGCTACGCGATAGGCTCAGGTAATTCAAACCCACATTGACTAAAAAACCGAGCCTATCGTTAATCTCTTTCAATATTTTTTCAGCGATTTTTCCACGCTGACCATCAAGATCAAGGCTTTGGAAAAAGTCTAATGCATCGCCAATCGAACGTTCTGCAACTTGAGGTAGATTTGTATTTTCGATAAATACATGACGCGCCTCAGTGCGCAAACGGCTACCGTGACAGCTCTTACAGGGTTGAACCGCAATATATTTTGCTAACTCGTCGCGCACCGCTTGCGATTCTGTTTCGCGGTATCGCCGTTGCATGTTGGGAATAATACCTTCAAACGGGTGCGCACGAACGACCTTATCGCCCCGATCATTCATGTAAGTGAACTTGATTTCTTCTTTGCCGCTGCCGTAGAGCAACACTGCACGAGTATCTTCGCTTAATTCATTGAATGGTACCGACAACTTAAAGTCATAGTGCTTAGCCAATGACTGTAGCATCTGGTAGTAATAAAAATTGCGTTTATCCCAACCGCGGATAGCGCCGCCGGTGAGCGATAAGTCGCCATTGACGACCACCTTACTCGGATCAAAAAATTGCTCTACCCCCAAGCCATCGCAGGTTTGGCAAGCACCGGCTGGGTTATTGAACGAGAACAAGCGTGGTTCTAATTCTTGCATACTGTAACCACAGTGCGGGCAAGCAAAGTTAGCCGAGAACACCAGTGTTTCACCTTCTTCACCCGGCATTGGTGCAACAAACGCCGTACCGCCGGTCATATCAATAGCGGTTTCAAACGACTCGGCCAAGCGTTGTTCGATACCCTCACGCACTTTAAAACGGTCAACAACCACCTCAATGGTGTGCTTCTTTTGTAACTCGAGTGTCGGCGGATCGCTTAGATCACAAATTTCACCATCGATGCGCGCCCGGATAAAGCCTTGTAAAGCAAGGTTTTCTAACACCTTGACGTGTTCGCCCTTACGGTTCTGTACGATGGGTGCCAATAACATGCGTTTTGATTCCGCAGGCTCGGTAAGTACTTGGTCAACCATTTGTGAAATGGTTTGCGCCGCCAACGGGACATCATGTGTTGGGCACCGAGGTTCGCCCACACGGGCAAATAATAGACGTAAGTAATCGTATATCTCGGTAATGGTACCCACCGTCGAGCGCGGGTTATGAGACGTCGACTTCTGCTCAATGGAGATCGCAGGTGATAAACCTTCAATGCCGTCTACATCAGGCTTTTCCATCAGTGACAAAAACTGACGAGCGTAGGCGGAGAGTGACTCAACATAACGTCGTTGACCTTCCGCATATAACGTATCAAACGCCAGCGACGACTTGCCTGAACCGGATAATCCCGTAATGACTACGAGCTTATCGCGCGGTATGGTTAGGTTAAAATTCTTTAGGTTGTGTGTTCGCGCACCACGTACTTCGATTTTGTCCATAGTAAACTTTTTTCTCCGCGCATAGGCGTCAATGATTCAACCGAGTGAGCCGAGTATTATCGCACAGACTTGGGTATCTGGTACAATGCCCGCTCGGTCGTTCATAATAGCGAGCATTATGAGTCAGCAACAGTTAAATAGAACAGAAAAGCGCGCAGCGTTCGCACTTGCCTCCGTCTTTGGCATACGCATGTTGGGCCTGTTTTTGATCATGCCTGTCATGGCAATTTATGCCCACGAGTATCCGGATTACACACCCGCGTTGATGGGAATCGCTTTAGGAGCTTATGGTTTAACTCAAGCTTTTTTCCAAATTCCGCTGGGTATGTTATCGGATCGAATAGGGCGTCGTCCTATCATCGTTGGCGGCCTTTTGGTGTTTGCTCTAGGTAGTATGATTGCTGCGCAAGCAGATAGTTTGGTGGGGGTCGTCGTAGGTCGCGCCGTGCAAGGTATTGGTGCCATTGCAGCGGCTATTTTAGCGATGGCTGCCGATGTTTCACGCGATAATCAACGCTCGAAAGTCATGGCGATTATCGGTATGTGTATCGGCTTGGCATTTGCGCTAGCGCTGATTATCGGTCCGTTACTCGCCGACCATATTGGCTTACAAGGCCTATTTTGGTTTACTGCCGCGAGCGCCCTCGTGGGGATTGGCCTATTACTCGTCGCAGTGCCGAAAGCATTGACTAAATCAGCCCGTCGCGAGGCGTTGCCTGTTGCCACGGAACTTAAACATTTGGTGAGACACCGCCAACTTTGGTTACTCAATGGCGGCGTATTCGTACTGCACGCGGTACTCACGTCTTGGTTTATTAGCTTACCCACTTTGTTAGCAGCGCATGATGTACGAACGGAATACCATGCCTTATTTTATTTACCGACCTTAGTGCTATCGATCGCGTTAATGGTGCCCATGATTATTCACGGCGCAAAAACCAATCAACATGTCACTTGGTTTAGGTTGTCGATTTTATTGTTGATGGTGGGTGCGACACTGATTACATGGTGGGGGGCTTCGCTGATTGTGATAGCCATCGCGTTGGTGGTTTTTTTCACAGGCTTTAACTTCTTAGAAGCGACACTACCTTCATTGCTTACACGTATTGCCCCTGCAGGCAGTAAAGGGAGCGCCAGTGGCATCTATTCGACCTGCCAGTTTAGCGGGGCGTTCGTCGGTGGCGCGCTAGGCGGTTGGCTCTTACAAACTTATCAGCTTAAAGGGATTGGTGTAGCGAGTTTAGCTATACTAGCGTTATGGTTTGTTTTGAGCCGTTTGATGCAAAACCCTAAAGCCGTAACAAACGTGGTGATTAGTTTGAAAGGGCTTGAGCAACAAACCCTTGATCAGTTTAATGACGCGCTACTTGGAATATCAGGCGTCGAAGAAGTTCGCTACGCGCCTGATGATGCTACAAGCTATTTAAAAGTTGATAAAAAGCAGTATGATGAGCATGCAGTCGAAGCATTGATCGAACGTCACAAATCGGCCCAATAGCGTGTTAAACTATTAAAAGAGAAAATTTTAGAACAGGAGAGAAATATGGCCAGTCGCGGTGTGAATAAGGTAATTTTGGTCGGTAACTTGGGCGCCGATCCTGAAGTTCGGTATACCCAGAACAGTACCGCTATTGCTAATCTCTCAATCGCAACCAGCGAAACGTGGAAAGACAAGCAAACAGGTGAACCCCGTGAACAAACTGAGTGGCACCGTTGTGTTGCTTATCGTCGCTTAGCAGAAATCGCCGGTGAGTATCTTAAAAAGGGCTCAAAAGTGTACGTTGAAGGTCGCTTACAAACACGTAAATGGCAAGGTCAAGACGGCCAAGATCGCTACACGACAGAAATCGTAATTAACGAAATGCAAATGCTCGATTCTCGTGGCGGCTCTGGCATGGGTCAAGGCCAAGGTATGAATCAGGGCATGAACCAAGGCATGCATCAAGGTATGAACCAGGGCATGAATCAAAACCAAGGCGGCAATCAGCCTGCGCCTAATCAGCAGAGCAATCCGAACCAAGGTTTTGGACAGCAGCAAGGTTTTCAAGGTGGCCAGTCAAACCAAGGCAATGCGATGCGTTCTAACCAAAATCAGCAGCCTTCACAACCAGAACCGTTTTCACCCGATAACGATTTTGATGACGATATTCCGTTCTAGGTCACGACTTCACTCGCTGTTTATCGAAAGCCCTCAGTCGAGGGCTTTTTTGTATCTATCTTTCCGATTAGACCCATCGAAATCACCTTAATTTACTTAGCTTGCTAACTTTGTTAATATATTTAGCAAGCTAACTAAATGAGACCAGGTTATGACACTCTCACAAGAGCAACTCAAACAACTGTCCGTGCCCGAACGTTTAGGACGGGTGGCACGGCAATGGCAATCTGTCGCAGATCGTGAACTGGCACCCTTAGGTTTAACTTACCCACGCTGGAGCGCGATGTGGAAGCTGGTACGAATCGGTGATGGCGCAAGTCAAAAGCAATTGGCAGAGGCGTTGGAGATAGAACTCGCATCATTAATGCGAACGTTGACACAGCTAGAGCAACAGTCACTTGTTGTACGGCGCGTATGTCCAGACGATGGCCGCGCTAAGCGAGTTTATCTAACCGACGCAGGTCATACGTTGGTGAAAAAAATGGAAGCCAAAATCCTAAAAGTACGTCGTACGCTGATGGCTGATATTGCTGACGAAGACATTGAAACGGTTAAGCACGTATTGGCGGTGATTTCGCGTAACGCCCACCAAATGTGCAGTGAACAAAAGAAGCACGACGATAAGCAAGGAGGTGACACACAATGACGGCTGATGAAAAATTCGCGAAGTGGGTTAAGCGAGCGCTTATTGGCTTTATCGCATTGTTTGCTTATTTCCTCTGGGCTGATTTAGCGTTACCGCTTACGCCGCAAGCAATGGTGACTCGCGTAGTCACTCAGGTCGCGCCGCAGGTTAACGGTACGGTAGAGCAAGTGTTGGTTGACAATAATCAGTATGTGGAGCCGGGCGACCCTTTATTTACGCTAGATCCTCGACCGTTTCGTTTGCAGTTACAGCAAGCTGAATTAGCTTTGCAACAGGCACAACAGTCGAACCGTCAACTGGATGCACAAATTCGTGCTGCTCAAGCAAAGCTAAAGTCAGCACAAGCGACTGCTGATGAGCAAAGTCGTGAGGCGCAGCGAATCAAAGACTTAGTCAAGGAAGGCAGTACATCTGAGCAAGCGTTTGATCAGGCGCAGAGCGCGGCGCTGCAAGCACAAGCAAATGTTGATGCAGTTAAATCGCAATTGGAGAGCCTCAAAGTTCAGCGCGGTGACTCAGACAATGCCTACAACCTGCTTATTCAACAGGCTAAAAATGCGGTCGATAATGCCGAGCTGAACTTGAGCTATACCACTGTACGAGCGCAACACGCGGGTCGTGTAAGTAACTTAAAACTCAGCGAAGGTGTATATGCCCGACAAGGTAACCCATTACTGGCGTTGGTATCGCCTCACGCGGATATTGTAGCTGATTTTAGGGAAAAGAATTTGCGCCATGTAAAAAAAGGTCAGCGCGCATTGATTGTCTTTGATGCCGAGCCAGGTACCGTTTATGAGGCGACGATTGATAGCGTTGATGCCGGTGTTAACGCAGGTCAGTTGAGCGCGGATGGCACACTCGCACAACCGATTAACTCGAACCGCTGGGTGCGAGATGCCCAACGTATGCGTGTGCACCTGAGCCTTGCCAAAGGTATTGATAACCCCCGTCCAGCGGGCGCTAAGGCAACGGTACAAATTGTGCCCGATAGCCGCTTTAAAGCCGCCGTTGCACAAGCCCAAGTACGTCTACTGGGTTGGTTACATTACATTTACTAGCATGGGAGCAGCGATGAAACCGCTCGGATTAACTGAAAATGGTCTACGGCAATGCTTGCGCATTGCCTTCGGGGCGTCCATTGGCTTCTTAGTCACCACGCTGTTTGATTTATCCTATGGTGTGTTCTTTACCGTACTGCCCATGCTCTTGCTGGGTTTAGTGCCGGTCATTAACGGACATGTGGCGCGTCAACTTATCGGCGCCTCGGTGATGTGTGGGATTGAAGTTGGTCTTGTGGCACAGCTGTTAGGTGGCCATCCGATACTCATGACGATGGTCGCATTTTTGTTGTTTCTGTATCGCTTTGCTTTCATGGCACGCGGCACTGCGTTTTTATTTGGCGCCAATGGTGTGTTGATGCTAAGCATCATGTTGCACTATGCGAGCTATCCAACTACCGACGTCAATAACCTCATTGCGAGTAATTTTTTCGCGTCATTGTTGGCTATCGCTATTGCTTTTATGATGCATACATTGATTCCCAACAAAGCAGAGCCCAGTGCGCCTCCCGTAGCGCCTGAAAAATCATCGAACCGCGTCCGTCATGAGGCGATTTTAGGTGCCACGGTGACAACCTTGTCATTTTTAGTCTTTCAGCTGTTTGATTTGCAAGACTCAATATCCGCGCAAGCAACCACTATTTTGGTGTTGTTCCCCATGCATTGGAATGGTGCGCTGACTTACGCGCGTAAACGCGCGATGGGCACGCTGATTGGCGTCATGTTTGGGCTTTCAGTACAGCTATTACTTTATGATTGGTACGACGCATTGTGGCTTATTGTGCCCTTATTTTGGATTGGTGTGATGTTGTTTGCTCGGCTTCATGTGCTTGAGGCTTCCGGCGCTGGTGTCGGCTTTGGTGCGCTCACAACGTTAGGTATTCTTTTTGGGCAGTACTTATCGCCTACGCAAGATCTTGTGTATTCAGGTCTCTACCGGCTTAGTAGTACCTTGGTTGCGATTATTGCGGCAATGATGGTGTGTTATATCGTGCATAAGGCTTTGAATCAGTTTGTCGCAACGCGTTTTGGCAGTTAATGAAGAAAAAAGACCGCTGAGTGTTGATTAAATTTAGTGAAGCCGCATAATTCGCGTTAATGATATTTAATATCTGTTTTCAGCGATGGAGCGCCTCTCATGACATCGATGTCAATTAAGTTTTTTCAACGACTAAGCACCCAAATCTCGCTATTGGTGGGCTTTGTTGGCGTTGCGATGTTTGTCAGTTTAGCAACCTTCACGATTACGGAACAGACGACTGAAAACAGACACGTGGTCGAACAAGAGGTTTTAACGACTGCGCGCATGATGCAGGCAACGTTCGATCGCGTGGTCCGTTATGAGCGCACCGATCTACTCCATGAAATTCTTTCCCAGCTACAAGACCAACCCAATGTTCTAGCCGCCTTTATCTATAACAGAGAGGGGCGTATCGAGTATGCCGCTGATCATCATTGGCTTGATAAACCCTTATATCAAGCATTGAATATCGCGCCGCAAACTTGGCATGAACTCAATGCAAACAGCGATATCACGCTACATCACGTTGAGGACCAAGGTCGCTTGATTGTTTACGTGCCGCTGACGGTATCTTCGGACTTTCCTGAATTTCGACCTTTCTCACTCATGATCGCGTTCGAGCAAAAGCATACCTTTTGGAGTGTGGCTCAGTCACGTATTACCACGTTGACAATTCAGCTCATTATCGTGCTGTTGTTGGTTGCACTTCTGCACCGATATCTGAATTACCGTATTAGTAAACGGCTTGGCTACATGCAAACCGGTGTGCAAGCGATGCGGGATGAGCAAAAGCGTGTTGCTATTGACGTACGCGGCAAGGATGATATCGCGGCGCTGGCGCGTCAGGTTGAAGCGATCGCTGCCGAGCGTCATGCGCATTGGTCGAAACTTAAAAACCTAGAAACCGCCGTAGACCAAAGCAATGAGTGTATTATCATCACCAATGCCGAGGGTGAAATCGAATATGTGAACAAGGCATTCGAGTGGATTACTGGCTATCAGCGTTCGGAGTTAATCGGGAATAATCCACGTATTCTCAAATCAGGTTTAACCGCACAATCGGTTTATCGTGATCTTTGGCAAGTACTCAATCAAGGTAAAACCTGGCGCGGTGAGTTATTGAATCGGCGTAAAGATGGCCAAGTGTACACGGTGTACTCGATCATTACTCCTGTCTACAACGAGCAGGGTGAGTGTACTCACTACATCGCGGTTGAAGATGATATTACTGAGCGTAAGGCGGATGAGCAGCGGCTGCACTTTATGGCGTACTATGAGACGTTGACGGGGTTACCGAACCGCCTGCATATGACTCAGATCATCGACCAAGCACTTGCTGCGTTGGAGCCGGCTGAAATGGGCTACTTGCTACTGGTTGATATCGATCGGTTGCAGCAGATTAATGACGCCCGCGGACATGAATTTGGCAATCGACTCGTACAATGCTTTGCCGAGCGATTAAAACAGTGGTCAGACAATCGCAATGTGCAGCTGGCTCATTTGGGGGCTGATTTATTTGCGATACTTTTCCCAGCGCAAAAAGTCGATCGTAATCAGTTAAAAGAGCAGCTGTACGAGACGTGTGATGCACTCCTCGAGGTGACACGTGCGCCCTTGCAGTTGGACGATGATGTGTTGACCATGTCTGCGAGCATAGGTGCCGTCATTTATCCGCAGAAAGAGGGAAATGCCGAGCAGCTGTTGCGTCGTGCTGAAACAGCGTTGCATAAAGCAAAACGCTATGGAGGCAACCACTTTGCGGTATACCGTCAGCAGTATGGTGACGAAATTAAGCACCAATTTGAGGTAGAGCGGATGCTTCGCCAAGCCATCCAACAGGATCAACTCGAGCTTTATTTGCAGTCTCAAGTTAACGCGGCGGGTACGGTGGTGAGTGCAGAGGGACTGATTAGATGGCATCATCCTGAGCAAGGTATGATCAGTCCGGGTGTTTTTATTCCGATAGCCGAGCGTTCAGACTTAATTCTTGCGATTGACCATTGGGTGTTAAACCGTGCGGCACAGATTTTAGCGTCAGAAGAGATTGCAGAGCACCATTTTGATGCGCTATCGGTAAATATCTCGGCACGCCATTTTATTCGCGGTGACTTGGCGAAAAGAGTCCGTGAGTTAATAGAAACCTACCAGTTTAACCCCAGTCAGTTGATGATTGAAGTGACTGAAGGTGTCCTCATTGAGGATACTGAAAAAGTGATTGAGGTGATGCACCAGTTGAGTCGTCTGGGCGTGCGCTTCTCGATTGACGATTTTGGTACCGGTTATTCATCACTCGCGTATATTCAGAAGTTGCCTGTCAGTGAGCTCAAAATCGATCAGAGCTTTGTGCGTGGAATCGGCGAGAAGAGCACCCACGATGCCCTCGTAGAAACTATTTTGTCGATTGGTGAACACTTGGGTCTGCGATTAGTCGCGGAAGGGGTCGAGACCGAGCGTGAGGCGCAATTCTTAATTGAACGTTGCCCCACGATCGTCATGCAAGGTTACTTATATGGTTATCCCACCCCTGCTCAAGAGTGGCTGGCGTCTTTTAAGCCAAACTGCTCGACCACTTTGTCAAAGTAAGCGAGGTTAGTCTTGGCATATTCTCGTTTAGCCACATAGTCGCCTGGGAAGAAGTTCTTTTTAAAACCGTAGGCGACCATGTCTTTTAGACGTTTTAGCGAGATATCAAAATTATCGACAGCTAATTGATATTCGTTGCTGACGGTCGTGCGCGATACCAATCGGTTATCGGTACAAATAACCGTGGCTAGACGGTTGTCGAGCATATGCTTAAAGTTGTGGTTCTCGATACCACCGATGCTTGGGTTGGTTTGAAGATTACTGGTAAGGCAAACCTCAACAGCAATACGGCGATCGGCAATATATGAAGCTAAGTTTTCGCCATACGCTTTAGGATCTTCAATCGACGGATCCTCGGTCATTTCAGGCGAGAACAACGAGTACCCATGGCCTAGACGGTCCGCGTGGCACTGGGTAAGGGCCTCGAAAATACTCTCTGCGCCATAGGCTTCACCCGCGTGTACGGTTTTTAGCAAGAAGTTTTCATGGGCGTATTCGTACACATCTTTAAACTGGCTTGCCGGATAGCCGATTTCTTGTCCTGCGATATCTAAACCGACGATAGGTAAACCTTCATCATCACGCATTCTGACGCTGGCGCGCACCAACTCCATCGCCGCCGTGCGAATCACTTGCATCGGTTCAAAGTCGCGTAGATGTTGGAAGAGCTGAGTATAGTAGGGTGAGAAACCTTTTTTACCGAACATGCGCATCGCACAGTTGATGATGCCATAATCAAAGGGCGGTTTTTCACCGTGTTGCACACTCGGCTGTTGGTTGTATTCGTTTTTAGCTCGCTTTAAACCATCGTTGACCACATGCATGATGGTATCAAAAGTCACACCTGCAGCTGGATTCATTAACAACTGAGGCGCAAAGCGAACCTCGATATAGTTGACGCCTTCTTCCTGGTTATCGATAGCAAGCTCGTAGGCGGCTTGTTCGAGATTTTCGAGGTTGCGGAGCGCAGCACAGGTATATTGAAAGCCGTTTAAGTACTCACCTAAATTGTTGTAGTGAGACTTAAAAACCTGATCAAATAACCCTTCTTCTGTATAACTGGGGAGTTCGATACTGGCGCGTTTAGCCATATCAATGAGGCTTGATGCACGTAAGCTACCATCTAAGTGCAAGTGAAGATCAGCTTTAGGAATGGCCTTGATAAAATCGGCAGGGTATTGCATATCGAAAACTCCTCGGTAACATTTGCTTGGCATTATTTTGGCACAGAATTGACTCGGATAATAAAAAGAATCCCACTATGGCATCACTTTATTTTACCTATTCGGCAATGAATGCCGGCAAAAGCACCTCGTTATTACAGGTGGCACATAACTATGAAGAGCGTGAGCAGCAAGTGTTGCTCATGACCCCTGCGATCGATAACCGCGCAGGACAGGGGAAAATTGCCTCACGTTTAGGTATAGCGCGTGATGCCCTCCAGTTTACGCAGGACTGTGATCTCGTTGAACTGATTTTAAAGCAGTATCATCAGCGTCGAATTGACTGTGTTTTGCTTGATGAGGCGCAATTTTTAACGGAACAACAAGTTTGGCAGCTAACGACCATTGTCGATACACACAATATTCCGGTCATGTGCTACGGCATCCGTACCGACGCTTTTGGTGATGCGTTTCCTGGTAGCGCTGTACTGCTCGCTGTCGCAGATAAACTGGTTGAAATGAAGACGATTTGCCACTGTGGACGCAAAGCAACGATGTCGCTTAGGGTGGATGAGCACGGTAATGCAGTAAAGATGGGCCAACAAATTGCGATTGGCGGTAACGACCGCTATATATCGTGTTGCAGAACCCATTGGAAAGAAGCGATGGGTATTCGTTAACGAGGTTCTGTTGCTGACTTGACGAACACAGTATACTAGGGGTGTGTATTCGCTCCGATGAGGTAACTTGATGAACTCAATTACGATCCGCCGCCCCGATGATTGGCACTTACACTTACGCGATGAAGAAATGCTGGCGACTACAGTGCCGCATTCTGCTGAAGTGTTTCACCGTGCGGTGGTTATGCCGAATTTAGTCCCCCCGGTGACAACCGTGTCTTCCGCATTAAGTTATCGTGAACGCATCATGGCCCAGCTCGGCGCGGATCAGCGCTTTGATCCTCGTATGGCACTTTATTTAACAGGCGAGACGACGGTCGAAGAAGTAAAAAAAGCAGCCGCTGAAGACAAAGTCATCGGCTTTAAACTCTATCCTTCAGGCGCAACCACTAACTCAGCCTCTGGCGTAAAATCAGTCGAAGCTTTAGCCCCCGTACTCGAAGCGATGCAGGCGCACGCTGTGCCGTTGCTGGTTCATGGTGAAGTGACCGACGCTGATATCGATATTTTTGACCGCGAGAAAGTGTTCATTGAGCGTCATTTGATCCCGATTACTCAGCAATTTCCTGAGCTGAAGTTGATTTTGGAGCACATTACGACCGGTGACGCAGTCGACTTTGTGACTTCGGCTCATGACAATGTGGCGGCTACGATAACCCCTCAGCATTTGTTGATGAATCGCAATCATCTGTTAGTGGGGGGAGTGCGTCCGCACAACTATTGCTTACCGATTTTAAAACGTCGTGAGCATCAGGAGCGTTTACAAAATGCGGCTTTATCGGGGAGTGCCAAATTCTTTCTAGGAACAGATTCCGCGCCGCATGTAAAAGCCAACAAAGAGACCGCATGTGGCTGCGCAGGCTGCTATTCGGCCCCTGCTGCCATTGAACTCTACGCGGAGTTTTTTAGTCAGCATAATGCGCTCGATAAGTTAGAGAATTTTAGTTCGGTGTTTGGCGCGCAGTTTTATCAACTACCATTGAATGAAGAGCGCTTAACCTTAACGCAGGACACTTGGCAAGTACCTGAGCAAGTCGCAACCGCGACAGGGCCTATTGTACCTTACTATGCCGGTCAAACGTTGCACTGGAAGCGTTCATAATAAGCGCGTTTGACCGCAGCCCTGAGTTTACTATGACATTTCTCAGGGCTGAAGTTATCTTTTGATTGACCGATACTAGATTAAGTATTCTTAATTTTGGTATTGGTCAAGCCCATGAAACTAACCCACAAGCTGTACACGGCATTTGCTGCCATCCTCCTAGTCCTCGTTGTATTGATCACAACGACGCTATTCAGTATTCGATCACTCGTAAACACAACTTCTCAAGCAGAGCAAACGTTTACTGTTATTACTGTTGCGGAAGATTTGGTTAAGCAATTATTGCTGATTCAAAGTGGTCAACGTGGCTATGTCATCAGTGGAAACGACGAGGACAAGGTGCCCTATGATGAAGGAAAGGCTCACCTGTCTAAATCATGGGAACAGCTAAAACAGCTCAGCCAGAGCTCATCGGCGCAACTCAAACGTTTAGAGGAGTTTAATCAGCTGTATCAACGCTGGCTCGAAGAGGCTATGGAGCCGGTTATTTCGATACGGTTGCAATACGGTCCCGGTGCGATGGGCTTAGATCAGGCTGCATATCTTGTAAAACAAGGTCGTGGCCGCGAAGACATGCAAGCGATGCGTGAGTTAATGGATAGCTTTATCGCTTTTGAGCGCACGCAACTCACGGAACGCCATGCAGAGGCCGATCAGGCGAGCCTATTGGCGGAATGGACAACATTATTGGGTGGTTTAGTGGTGGCACTTGTTGCGATTGGTTCGGCTTGGACATTCAAAAAGCAACTTCAGAATCGCTTGGCCGATGCGCAACAGGCGATTGATGCCATTGCCGACGGGCAATTAAACTATCGAATTACCACGGACGGCAAGGATGAAATAGCGCAGGTGCTCACGACCTTAAAGTCCATGCAAGACAAGCTGAAAGCGATGCTAAATAACATTCGACACGCCGTTAATGAGCTTAATGATTCCAGCGGCGTGGTGGCGAGTACCGCCGAACAACTGTCTGCATCTTCGGATGAACAAACACAAGCATCTGATTCGGTTGCGACTGCGATACAAGAATTAAGTGCGAGTATTGAGCAGGTGTCAAACAATGCCGAGCAAGCACGAAGTATTGCTCATCGCTCGAGTGAGGAAGCCCGCGAGAGCAGTACGGTCATTGAGCAGATGACACAAGCGATGGATCGTATTAACCAAGCTGTCACGCAAGCTTCACAACGACTGACTGAACTTGATGCTCAGTCAGAGAAAATTAACGATATTGTGTCGGTTATCAAAGGTATCGCTGATCAAACAAACTTGCTGGCGTTAAATGCAGCGATTGAAGCGGCTCGTGCGGGCGACCAAGGACGGAGCTTCTCAGTTGTAGCAGATGAGGTCAGAAGCCTGGCACAACGTACTGCAGAGTCAACGGATGAGATTGAACACATGGTTGGAGAGATTCAACGCGGTACGCAAAGTAGCGTTAAGCAAATGAAGCATGGCGTCAGTGAAGTCGAGGAAGGCGTTGAACTTGCGGACATGACTGGACAAGCAATGAGACGGATACGCGACAGTTTTAATGACGTGATGCAGGTCGTACAAGAGATTAGCGAAGCGTTGAATGAGCAGAACCGTGCCAGCGATGAGGTCGCTGAAACCGTTGAGCGATTTGCCGGTATGGCGCAACAAAACCAAGAAGCGACACGCCATTCAAGCGGTACTGCGCACACTTTGCAGTCACTGGCGGCAAAACTCGAACAAACGGTGAAACGTTTTTCTTTAGATTAGTGAGAGGATAATCAAAAAACGGGGAAATAACGCGCATTTTTGTTCCAAAAGGCGTATGTGGTTTGATAACATAAACAAAAAATAAACAAAGGAATGCTCAGTGCGCTTTTTGTTCGGGAAAAAAAACGCTTCAAATTATCAGCTTGTAGTCAGTATTAATGCGACTGAGCTTCGTTTCCTTGTCCTTAAAATAAAAACAGAGCAAGAGCCTGAGTTGATCGTGAATGATGTTGAACCGATCAAAAATAATCACATTGACCATGCGTTAAATGCCTTTAACGAACGTTATAAAAAACTGTCTTTAGAGCATGCACCCGTTACTGTTGTGCTGCAGCCCGCTCATTATCAATCAACCACTGTTGAACGTCCCGACGTACCTGAACAGGATCTTGCCGCAAGTTTACGGTTTCAATTAGATGAGCTGACCGATATGAGTCCCGATGAGATGGTGACCGATTATTACGATCTGCCATTAAATGCGAGTGGACAAGATAAAATAACGGCCGTTGTTGCCTCCAAGACATTGCTGAGTCAAATCGTTGAGGCGGTCGCTTCGCAGTCGTGGCAACTCGATAGCATTACCGTCAGTGAAGTGGTGTTGAAGAATTTATTTCAAACCACCGACAATGCTTGCTTGGTGCTTTACGGTTTGAGTAAAAGTCGCTACGTGGTGCAAATATATCGCGCTGGAGCGTTGGTGTTCACACGTGAACTGAGAGGCGTCCGAGACTTGTCTAAGTATTCAGCGCAAGAGATTGAACTCGGCGCCTTGGAACCTTTGGCGACAGAAATACAGCGCTCGATGGATTACTATGAAGGGCAGCTCCGTCAAGCGAGTCTACGCCGAATTGTGTTAGCGATAGCCGGTCCACAACGAGAGGCCATGGCAGAATCATTGCGTGACTTGCTAGCAGCTGATGTTGAGTTGTTTGAGTATCCGAGCTGGATGAGCGAGCTATGTGAGGGAGACTTCTCGGACTTAGAAGCGCTGGGTGCTAGCTTATCCTCACGGATAGAGGGGGCGGCACAATGAAGCAGTTCATAAATTTATATACCGATGAGCTCAAACCCATTGTTCTCCGACTCTCGCTTGCTCGCAGTTTAGTGGTAGCTGTAGCACTGGCTATTTTATTACTTGTTGCGTGGATAGTGTTAAAGAGCTTAGCCAGCGAACGGCAAGCGACCGCTGATGAGATGAATCAGCAGTTACAGCAGTTGCAGCAGCAACAAACACAACTTCAGGCGCAAGTTCAGCAGAAAAGCCCCAATCAACAATTGATCGATCAGTCCGATAAATTATCTCGTCAGATCCAACAGCAAATGGAGCTTAACGACCGGCTCACTAATCTCGAATCGCGTCAATTGATTGCGCCTCAGCAGTTGATGTCGGAATTAAGCGCCATTGATATGGATGGACTCTGGTTAACCGAGTTTGGTATTGAAGAGGGTCGGATTAACTTGCACGGTAAAGCTATAAAGGGGCACCTCATTCCGAAGTGGATGGCGCGTTTTGAAGGAAAGCCTGTACTCGAGAATAGTCGCTTCTCGGTCGTCGATTTGTCTCAATATGAACAAGACAATCAAAGCTTTAGCCTAGCGAGTGAGCGAGGTTCAGATGAATAAGCGCTGGCAACAGTTAAATCAATGGTTTCAGCAACAGCCTCGGGATAGACGCATTTTAATTGCGATATTAGTGTGGGTGCTTATTGCCGTATATATGGGGAGTACATTATTACTTCCAAACATTAAAGCAATGAATTCCAGCAAATTACGAACCGAACAGTTGGCTCAGCAGTTGAGCCAAGTACGCGCGTTGAACGAGCAATTGAAGTCACAGTTACAACAGGATGTAAACCAGCCGATTCGTGATGATATTGAACGTAAGCAGGCGCGTTTGACGCAACTAGTAGAGCGCGCAAGCGGCTATAGCGTATTAGGCGCGGCACAACGGAAAGCGTTTTTACGCGCCGCATTGAATTATCCTGATGACATGCAACTGGTTTCGTTGACGACACCTCAGCCTGAACGCATCACAGATGAGCAGAGTGGTGCTTTGTATCAGCATCGCGTCGATGCCGTATTCAAGGGTGACTTCGAACATATCATGGGCTATGCAGAGCAACTTCAAGCTGAGTTTCCTGAAGTTGAATGGCTGAAGTTTAATTATCGTGTGGATAGCTATCCCGAAGCTGAACTGAGTATCGCATGGCGTATTATCAGTATGGATAAGGAGTTTATCGGTGCAAACTAGTCCTTATCGTTTGACGTGGCTACTGGCGACCGTCGTATCAGTCGCTTCATTTACAGCGCAAGCTCAAGATCCAACTCAACCATACGGTTGGACTGCAGGGCGTGGGGTAAGTTCTCAGCAGGATACGAACTTAGTATTAGCGCAAGTCGTTGTCTCGGCTACGTCGCAGCGTGCCCTAATAAACAATCAATGGCTAAGTCTCGGTGACACTATTGCAGGGTTTCGTGTTGAGGACATCGGTTCGAACAGTGTTACCTTAAGCAATGGCTCGGTTCAACGAATACTTAAATTATTTCAGCCATTGAATATAAAGAATATCGAATCTCAGGGAGATCAACAATGAGAGTGCTTTGGATAGCAGCGGTGGCAACGTTGCTGACGAGCTGTGCCTATCAGCCCGATGAAAAACCGCGCGAGGCTTATAAGGCGATGCAGCAAGATACCCCTGTGCAAGGAAAGCAACCCGCATCATCAGCGGTACCGGACGATGTGGCCGCTTTCTTGAACCAGTCAGTAGAGCGCCAAGCAGGCGAGTCCCGTGCTCTCGTTGGTAGCGAACCTCGCTTTGTATTACAGGCTGATGGTGTGGCCGCAAAGCAATTTTTTTACAGTCTTACAGTGGATACACCTTACAATATCGTAGTTCACCCAGATGTCTCAGGTGATATTTCGCTTGATCTAAAAGATGTGACTATCGATGAAACGCTCGATGTTATAAGCGATATCTATGGTTATGAGATTCGTCGCGATGGTCGTATGATCCAGGTATACCCTGCCGGTGTTCGCACGCAAACCTTTACGCTCGATTATCTTTCGTTGAAGCGCTTTGGCTTATCGCAAACGCAAATTACGAGCGGCGGTGTTAGCCAAGAGCGAAATAACAATAATACCTATGGAAACAATAACAGCTACAATAATAGCGGTTCATCCAACATGGGTGGATTAGGTGGTCTCAACGGTGGCGGCCAAAATCAGAACTTCGGCAATATGAATGCCGGCGGTGCTAATGGCGCATCGGTCAATACGCAGTCAGAAACGGATCTTTGGGGTAGTTTGGAAGATATGATCCAAGGCATTGTCGGCGGTAATGGCAGCGTCGTGCTCTCGCCACAAGCTGGGCTTGTAAGTGTCACTGCACAACCATCAAAACTGCGTGCAGTGGGTCAGTTTCTCGACAATTTACAGTCCCGTTTACAAAGACAAGTGATTTTAGAAGCACGCATTGTTGAAGTAACACTAGGCGACCAATATCAACAGGGTATTCGCTGGAATGAATTAAACATGAGCGGGCGATTTGATTTCGGATTTAATGGCTCTGTCCCGAACGATATCGCTGCCGCGACGGCGGATGGTGTGTTCGGTTTAACCTTTAACTCTAATCGCTTTACCGGCTTTCTTGAATTGCTGCAAACGCAAGGCAGCGTGCAGGTGCTTTCAAACCCGCGTGTCACCGCATCAAATAATCAAAAGGCGGTGATAAAGATTGGTGAAGACGAATATTACGTCACGGATGTAACGTCGCAGACCAATACCACGGTCACACAAGACGCGTTGACGAGTTCAAATGTTGATTTGACGCCCTTTTTCTCGGGTATTTCGCTTGATGTCACACCGCAAATAAGTGACGACGGCGAGGTCACACTGCATGTGCATCCGTCAGTCGTTGAGACGAAGGAACAAGAAAAAGTAATTACGATTGGCGATGAAACACTGCGTTTGCCATTGGCGCGCAGTAATATTCGTGAATCTGATACGATTGTACGAGCGCGCAGTGGTGAGATCGTTGTACTCGGTGGTTTGATGCAAAACTCAACGTCAGAAAACGTAGAAAAGGTACCATTGCTTGGCGATCTGCCGCTGGTAGGGAACCTATTCAAAAACAAGAGTAACGATGCATCGAAAAAAGAGTTAGTGATATTGATCAAGCCAACAGTTATTGGCGCCGATACGTGGCAGAAGGAGTTAGAGCGCTCACGTGAACTGTTGGAAACCTGGTTTCCAGACATCGCGCATGAACAGTAGGTGTCAGGCGCGCTATGTACTTGTATCACTACGGGCTAAATCAACTGCCGTTTACCATTACGCCCAATACACAGTTTTATTGTGAGCTAAAGAGTCACGATCAAGCTGCTAAAGTGGTATTAACGGCATTGAATACCGGTGAAGGCTTTATCAAAGTGACCGGTGAAGTCGGTACGGGTAAAACGTTGCTATGCCGCCGTCTGTTGGAAGAAATTCCCGATTATTTTTACACGGCTTACGTACCAGACTCCTATCTTAATCCCGATCAATTACGTCGTGCTGTTGCGCAAGAACTTGGAGTTGAAACTGCGGATATTGAAAGTGAGCATCCTTTAGCTCGCGCACTGCAGGATAAACTGCTCGAAATTAACCACGCGGGACGTGCAGTGGTACTTATCGTGGATGAGGCGCAAGCGCTACCAGAAGATAGTTTAGAAGCATTAAGATTGCTATCTAATTTAGAAACTGAATCACGTAAATTGCTTCATATTATTT
The DNA here is from genome assembly GCF_964010655.1 of uncultured Idiomarina sp. Lineage (NCBI taxonomy): Bacteria > Pseudomonadati > Pseudomonadota > Gammaproteobacteria > Alteromonadales > Idiomarinaceae > Idiomarina > uncultured Idiomarina sp. Next base: position 33,557 of record NZ_CAXGLS010000012.1, on the reverse strand, counting down.
TGGTCGGACAGCCCGAACTTGATGAACGGCTAGCCCAGCATAACTTTCGGCAGCTCAGGCAGCGTATTTCGTTTTCGCATCGACTTACGGCAATGAACGCACGAGAAACTGCACAGTACATCGGCCACCGAATGCGCATTGCTGGCTATAAGGGGGAACCGATATTTTCAGCAGGTTTGGTTTCAGCCTTGTATGAGAGTAGCCGAGGTATTCCGAGACTCGTTAATGTGCTGGCGCACAAAATGCTCTTATTAGCCTATGGTGAAGGTCGTCGAAAGTTGTCACATAAAGATTTGAGGTTGGCAACGAAGGATACGTCAGATACGCGTTATCGTTCGCCGATGGTCAGACTGATCATTTGGTCCATTCTACTGGTGTGTGTGGCCGTTTCAGCGATCGTTAGTTTAACTTTTGAACATCCAGCGTGGCCGTGGAACTCTGTCGCATGAGTATATTGAATAAGGTATTAAAAGATTTAGATAAACGCGGTCAAAAGCCCGGCGAAGCAGAGAGTGTCGGCGGTTCTGCTGTTGCGGGTCCCTCTTCGCGTACCCCTTGGGTGGTTGCAATCGTTGCCGTAGTGCTACTTGTGATTGCATTAATTTTCGGCGCCCTAAGTTGGGATCGCTGGGTCGAAAATGAGACGGTAAATGCACCTCAACCGGTGCCAAAAGTGAGTGAGCCGGAGCCAGTTGAGTCGACTAATAATTTCGCACGTCCAGCGCAAACCGAGACGCAAACTGAAGCGCAAGCGGTGACACAATCATCGAGCAGGCAACAACCGGTTGAACAGCATTCCCCTGCGGCTGAGCAATCTAAAGCGGATCATTCGACGCATACTGCACAAGTACCGCCCACGTCTTCTAGGACAGAACAGCCGCAAGCAACAGAGTCAACGGAGGTTGATGATGCGCAGGAAGCCGTGCCTGAGAGCGAAGTAGAGCCCACGCCGACACTCGTGCGAAAAACGGTACAACTGTCACCGGAGCAAGTCATCACGCGGGAAATAAATGCTGCAAAACAGACCGCCGAGCAAGGCTTATTGAGCGAAGCGGTGAAACATTGGCAGAAAGTGCTCAGTATCGATCCGGGCCACATCGAAGCGCGGCGACAATTGGCCGCGTTACAATTCGGCCGGAATCGTTGGCAGGAAGCATTAGCCGTGCTTACTCGCGGTTTGGAAGTTAATCCCCAAGCCCATGAATTAAGACTGCTCGCGGCTAAGATGCTCGATAAGCGGCAGCAACCAAAACTCGCGTTGACCATGCTTAAGCAAGCGCAACCGCAGGCTAGTCGTCATTTGGAGTATTACCGGCTTAAGGCTCAGCTAGCTCAACAACTGAATCAGTGGACGCTAATGGCCGACAGTTATCAGTCGCTGGCACAGGCTCAACCGACAGAGGGGCGTTGGTGGTTAGGGCGGGCAATAGCTGCGCAACAATTGGCTCAAAAGGATGCGGCGATTCGTTTCTTTAATCGAGCAAAAGAATTAATCCAACATGCACCCACGCTCGAATTTATCGAGCAACAACTCAACTTATTGGTAGATCAAGATGAAGCGACCTCGTCTTAAAATGCGATTGGGTGACTTGCTGGTTCACGAGCAAGTCATCAGCGAAGCACAACTCGAAAGTGCGCTTAAAGAACAGCAAATCAGTGGGCGCAAGTTGGGTGCGACGCTCAGTGATCTTGGCTACATTACCGAAGAGCAACTGCTCGACTTTTTGGCTCAGCAACTGAAACTAGAGCGTGTCAGCGTTGCTGACCGTAAAATTAATCCAAAGGATGTTCAGTTACTACCTGAAGTTCAAGCACGACGCTATCGAGCGCTGGTGATCGAAGCGAACGATGAAAGTGCGCTAGTCGGGATGAGTGATCCCGCCGATCTTGCAGCGGTCGATGCGGTGACTCAGCATTTATCGCCCCGTGAGGTGACCTTAGCGGTCGTATCCGAAGCTGAGCTCTTATCGGCATTCGACTCTCTATATCGTCGCACTAAAGAAATAGAAACCTTCGCAAGTCAACTACAAACCGAATATGAAGAAACCGCTGATTTTACACTCGGGTCAGATAGCTTAGATGACGACGACGATGATGCGACCGTCGCGAAGTTATTAAAGTCGATTTTTGAGGATGCAGTACAAGTTCGAGCGTCTGATATTCATATCGAGCCTGATCAAAAAATGCTGCGTATTCGCCAGCGTGTCGATGGCGTATTACAGGAAAATGTGCTTGATGAAACGAACATCGCGAATGCGCTCGTTTTGCGATTAAAGCTAATGGCGGGGCTCGATATTTCGGAGCGACGACTACCGCAAGATGGCCGCTTTAATATCAAAGTCAAAAAGCACAGTATTGATGTGCGGGTATCAACGATGCCAGTGCAGTATGGTGAAGCCTGTGTCATGCGTTTGCTCGACCAATCGAGTGGTATCTTATCGCTGGATCAAGTTGGTATGCCGCCTGATATTCTCAAGCGCGTCCGCCATCTAATTCATCGACCACACGGTATGTTACTTGTCACGGGGCCAACGGGCTCGGGTAAAACGACAACGCTTTACGGTGCTCTAAGTGAACTTAACACGGAAGAGAAGAAAGTGATCACTGTCGAGGATCCCGTTGAATATCGTTTACCGAGGATTTCGCAGGTCCAAGTGAGTAATAAGATTGGACTTGATTTCGCTCGCGTGTTGCGCACGACACTTCGACAAGATCCAGATATCATCATGGTGGGTGAGATGCGTGACCACGAGACGGTAGAAATTGGTCTACGTGGAGCAATTACAGGTCACATGGTGTTATCGACGCTACACACTAACGATGCGATTACCAGTGCCATGCGGTTGATTGATATGGGGGCGCCATCGTACCTAGTAGCGGCTGCCTTGCGGGGTGTGATTGCGCAGCGACTTGTCAGACGAGTATGTGAGCGGTGTGCGCATGACGATACGCCCGATGAGGCACAGCGCGCGATTCTTGAACATTTAGAAAAGGGTAGTTGCAACCAAACCTTTAAGAAAGGTGTCGGCTGCCAGAACTGTAACCATACGGGCTATCGAGGTCGGATCGGTGTATTTGAATTGCTTGAGATGAATAGCGCGATGATGGACGCTCTGCGGCAAGAGGACACCCAACGCTTTGCTGAAGCGGCCAAACATGCGCAGGGCTACCGATCGATGGCCAATGTCGCACTGGACTTTGCCAAGCAGGGCGTTACCAGTATTGATGAAGTATTGTTCTTGGCAGAAAGTGTCGAGGAAAATTTTGCGGCTACCAACGTAAGCGAAATCGCACAACGTAGCGAGAGTGATGACTAACCATGCAGTTTAGCTACAAAGCCAGAGACAAAGCCGGCGCGCTTCAACAAGGCACAGTAGAGGCAAATGATGCCAAAAGTGCCGCGCAAGCACTCATGCAGCGTGGGCTGATCCCGGTTGATGTAGCGGTTAGTAAAGGCAAACTTCAAGGCGGTAAAGCGAGCGCGCCGAGAGGTTCATTATGGATGCAACTGAAAGCATTAACCGAGCCGAGCGTCGAGCTGGATCAACTCATTATATTTTGCCGTCAGATGTATTCATTGACCAATGCCGGTATCCCCATTCTGCGCGCCATCGAGGGACTCGCCGATACCACCCAAAATAAGCGCTTGGAGCGCGCCTTACGTGATGTTCATAGTCAATTGGAGCGCGGCCGCACGTTGTCAGCAGGTATGGCGCAGCATCCTAAAGTCTTCTCACGTCTTATTGTCGCTATCGTGCACGTTGGCGAGAATACCGGTCAACTAGAGGAGTCATTTGAGCAACTCGCCCTCTACCTCGAAAAAGAGCAAGATACGCGTAAGCGTATCAAGGCAGCGACACGCTACCCGACCTTTGTGATGATTGCGCTTGTGGTTGCATTATTCGTTTTAAACATATTTGTTATTCCAACGTTCGCCAATATGTTCAGCCGTTTTAACGTCGAGTTACCTTGGGCGACGCGAGCACTGCTGGGAACCTCGGAGTTTTTTGTGGCCTACTGGCCGTTGATGCTTGTCGCAATGGTGGCGGCGTTTTTTGCTGTGCGCGCCTATGTGAATAGCCCTTCCGGTCGGCTATTTTGGGACCGTTGGAAATTAAGAATGCCGATTATCGGCTCGATTCTTGAGCGTTCGATACTGTCTCGCTTTGCACGCAGTTTCGCGGTTATGCTGTCGGCGGGAGTCCCCTTAACGCAGGCGCTTTCATTGGTGTCTGAAGCCGTTGATAATGCCCACATGGAGCGCAAAATTTTAGACATTCGGCGCACTATTGAGCGTGGCGAGAATTTGTCTCGTGCCGCACGACAGTCCAAACTTTTTACGCCGCTGGTATTACAAATGATCGTAGTCGGCGAGGAAACGGGTCGAAGCGATACGCTGTTAAAAGAGGTCGCTGATTATTATGAACGAGAAACGGATTACGATTTAAAAACGCTGACTGCGCGTATTGAACCCGTCATGATTGGTTTTGTGGCGGTGTTAGTATTAATTCTTGCGCTGGGTATCTTCACGCCGATGTGGGATATGATGAATGCGTATCAGGGGCGGGGATGAAAAGCCAAGCGCAAAGCGAGCAGAGTTTTCGCAGTTTGTTACAAAACGTTGTTGTTATAATCAGCGTATTGGTGCTATCCGCAGTCGCGTTATGGATTTGGTTCGCGCCGAGCGACGACAATGGGTGGCAAGAAACACAACGAGATATGGAACTGCGGCGTTTTAATGACACCTTATTACTGGCTCGGGCGGAATGGATGCGGCGGGGTCGTCCGACACATGTATCACTTAACATAAGTAGTAGTGAAGAAACTATACAAATGAATGCGCGTGGCTGGCCTGCCGTGCAACAAGGTTGTGTAACACTTTGGCAACGTCTTGCTGATGTGCCACGCCAGCTAACTGCACGGGTTGAGGGCAATCGATGTATTTTCAGTATTAATGAAAAGCCTTGGCAAGTATATGACGCTGAGACAGGTCAAGTTCGTCCAAAAAATGTCGGATCTGACCTATGAATTGTAAAAATGTCGTTATACAATATCATGAGAAATGATAAAGGACGCTGACTATGGATAAACGGCAACACGGTTTCACAATCATCGAGTTAATCATCGTGGTGGTGATTCTTGGCTTGCTCGCCGCATCGGCACTGCCGCGCTTTACCGATGTGACAGCGGATGCGGAAGACTCTGCTATCGAAGGCGTCGCGGGTGGTTTTGCCAGTGCTGTCGGCATCGTACGTGGCGAGTGGGAGCTACGAGGTCGCCCTAAAGGCGGCACAAACGGCGCAGGCGCTCAGTTGCAGATGGATGGTGTTCCCGTGTATGTCGACGGTGATACCGGCTATCCGGTGAGTGGTAATAATAGTTCGGCAACTGATGCAACGTTAACCAATGCCGATTGCCGTACTGTGATGACCGCAATCTTGCAAGGGTCACCGACCGTGATGGCAGAAGGTGATAGCGGTTCTATCGATGAGTATCGATACTATACGTATGCAACCGATGATCCGAACGGTAGTGCAGCACAAGGACAGGCTGCCAATCAAGTTTGTGTTTATTATTTAGTGAACACGATAAAAGGAGTTAGCCCTTTACCCACGGGTAACGACTTTCAGACAGTTGGAAACTCGTTTGTATATAACCCTAGGAATGGTGGTGTAAACGTGTTCAGTAATAATAACTAACACCGCACCTGAATATTTTTTTAATGGAGAAAGTAATCATGCGTAATCAAAAAGGCTTCACGCTCATCGAGCTAATTATCGTTATTGTGGTGCTCGGTATTCTTGCCGTGACTGCCGCACCTCAGTTCTTTAACTTCTCGGGTGACGCTCGTGAGTCTGCAGTTAAAGGTTTGAAGGGTAATATCCAAGGCGCTTACCAAACGGTTTATGCGAAAGCGGCGGTTGATGGTGACTTTTCTACCGCTATTGGTGATGTAACTATTGCTAACGGCTATCCTACAGCTACTGCGGATGGTATTGTGAAAGCAGCATCACTGGATTCTTCTGAGTGGGTGAGTCTTGTTGACCCAGATGACCCAGATGACCCAGATGACTCAACAGTTATTTATATCGGTCCTGCAGGTTATATTGGTAATAATGGTGCAGCTGTTACCGATTTTACAGAGATTGGCGGAACTGCTGACAATGGTTGTTATGTATCTTACCAACAAACTGATAGTGCAGACACACCACCAACAGTCGCAATCGACGTTAGCGGCTGCGGCAACTAATCCAACCATCTTTTAATGGTCGAATCTCGGCTCGCCGCCTTGGCGGGCCGAATATCTAAGGTCTCTCCTATGAAAGGCTTCACCCTAGTAGAACTCATTATTGTTTTAGTAGTGGTGGGTATTCTCGCGGTTGGCGCCTCACCGTTGTTCATTGGCTCGGGCGGCACCGAAAGCTTAGTATTACGCGAGCGAACCTTGTCTATTCTGCGTAATAGCCAGCTCAAAGCAATGCAGAATACCTCATTGGTCTGTACCGCGGTTGTTTTGCAACCCAACTCTCTTGGACAAGCGACTTCTACAAACTGTGGCGTTGCCACCTCGACATTCAGCCTAGATCCCGACGACGCACGTCAAATCGCAGATTTTCAAGGAAAAACGTTTACGGTCACCAACAGCACGAACACGAATGTCGCTTTACCGACAGAAATAGAGTTCGACTCACTGGGTCGCCCCCGTGATGAATCTGGCTTAGTCTGTAGCGGCGCACAACCGTGCCGATTCACCTTCACCGAAACCAGTGGCGCAAGTCAGTCAGTCTGTATCAACCGCGAAGGTTATATCTATGGCTGTTAAAGAGCTCAAGCCACAGCGTGGTTTCACGCTTATCGAGATTATCGCAGGCATTGTTGTCGTGGGCATTATCACGCTGGTCGTAACGGCGGGCATGGGACCGCTGTTTAAACAAAGCGTTAATCCGTGGCAGCAAGTGCGCGCCGCCGAGCTGGGTCAAAGTTTGATTAATGAAATTCTATCGCGCCGTTTTGATGAAAACGGGTCTAGTGCCGTTGGCGAGGCTCGTTGCGGCGAAACAGGTGGACCGAGTTGCACGACGATCCCCAATGACTGCAGTAATACAAGTTATCGAGAGGAGGCGTCACGAGAGAACTTTGACGATGTGGACGACTATCACTGCCTGGAACTCTCGGGGAACCAAGTCGCTGATACGTTAGCGAATGACCTGACCGACGATTATCGACAGTTTCGTTTGCAGGTGCGCGTCGCGGTCGAGCAACCAGATAGACTCAAGCGTATCGAAGTTACTGTCATTACGCCACAAGGGCAGAATATCGACTTCTCGGCGTTCAGAGGCAATTGGTAATGCGTAATAGAGGCTTCACGCTCGTTGAGTTAGTCATTGTCATTTTGCTATTGGCAATTATCGCCATTTTCTCGTTTCAGTTTGTGGGTTTCGGCTCACAGATGTTTGTCAGTGGAGCCGAGCGAGTACGCGTACTCGATCAAAGTCGATTTGTGATCGAACGTCTAACGCGAGAACTGAGAAATTCGGTACCGAATAGTGCACGGGTTACTCCCAAAAATATCGGCAATAATACCGCAATACAGTGTTTAGAGTTTGTCCCGACACGCGTAGCAGGTACCTATTACGACGCACCGTTTCGTAATAACCAACCCAATACGTTAACCTTTGTTTCATTGGCCAACTGGTCTGTTATCGAAGTGACTGACAGACTCTATATTTACGCGACGCGTACTAATCATGTTTACGCCAATAATTCTAATCGATACGAGCAGGTCAATGCACAAACAACTCGTTCTGGCAATGTGACTGAGCTAACGTTGGCGAGTAGCAACGCGCGCTATGGTCAGCGTTCGCCGCGTCAACGCCTGTATATCGGACGTACGCCCGTCAGCTATTGTGTTGAGGGACAAAACATATATCGTTACGCTAATTATGGCTGGTCGCAGCAGCAGCCTACGCCAGCCAATGGGCGATTTGCGGGTGTCACAGGCACGCTAATGGGGAACGACTTGGCGAATTTAGTTAATAACGCGCCGGCTTTTCAAGTAGATGAAACCACCTTGTTGCAAAATAATATTGTGCATCTGTTCCTGCAATTTAATAGTATAGATAATGAACAGTTGTTTTTTAGTCAAGAGGTTCATATTCCCAATGCGCCCTAGTTATCAATCACAACGTGGCAGTGCGTTGATAGTTGCTATATTCGTGATCGTGGTAACTAGTCTGCTGGTGGCAACGCTTTCGGGTCTCTTACGTACCAGTAACGAAAGTGTTGTAACTGAGGTGTATGGCACACGGGCATTCACTGCAGCGCAAAGTGGTTTGCAGCAGGGGATGAATCAATTATTCCCGTTAGATAGCGAGATGCAAGCTTGTCCTGCCGTAGACACGTCTATGGATTTTAGCGATGCCAAGGGCCTGCAGAACTGCGAAGTTAGTATTCAATGCATGAGTGATAATTACGAATCTGATACACATTATCGGTTGATAGCAACGGGAGAGTGCACAGTCGGAGCACAAGTCACGACACGTGTGTTAGCAATGGAAGCGAGGACATTAGAATGAGACGGATGAGTTTATGTTTGCTGATGTTTTCGTTATTTGCGGCTTCTGCGGTGTCACACGCCAAACAGTATGAGTTTCCAAAAGATATTGGGAAGAAGAACAAGCCTTTTGAGCAATGCACGGCTGTTAATGCAAATTCAGGTGGAGTGAGCATCACTTGTCCAGGAAGTGTTTTTACTGCGCTGAATGGCTCGGATGAAATTAGGTTTAAGAAGACCTCTCAAGCAGAGCTTATTATTACGGGTAATACCGTCATTAAGTCAACTATTAACAACAAACAGTCAATTCCTCTGTTGCTCCGCTTTCAAACACAGAATTCGGTAAAGATAGATGCCTCATCAACCATCAAAGCGGATATTTTTGCTAACGGGAGTATTACTTCTGACGGTGTAATCGATGGCAACCTCTATACTGACAAGGATCTCATTAACAACCGCGTTATCAACGGTAATGTCGATGCTGAGGGAAACATTAGAAATAATGGCAGTGGTGTCATTAACGGAAGCATAAATGTCGATGGCGATCTTTGGAACGATGGTCAAATAAACGGTACTTATGCCAACGCAAAGTGTACCGATAGTAGTCAGAGTAATGCTTGTGGTAATAAACCACTCAATGTCGACGAAACCTGTAATATCAATGCAAATGAAGGACCGTGCACAGGCGGAAACAATGTTGGGTATCAACTTGTTGGTGACTGGCACTTTGATGAATCGAGTTGGACAGGCGAGCCGGGCGAAGTTCTTAACAGTGCTTCGAGTTCCTTGTCGGGAACCGCTGTCGGTCAGCCTACGACGAGTTCATTTTCGCCGGCGATTGCTGGGAATATCGGAACGTGTCGTTATGGGCGTTTCGGGGGCGATGACTTTGTAAGAGTTCCACAACCCCAGCAGCTTTCAGCTTCTGAAAGTGTCAGTCTTTCAATGTGGTTTAATATCAGCGCATCAGCACAACGCTCATCGTCCGAACGATATCAAACACTATTGATTTATGGTGAAGGACCCACCGAAGGACCTAACGGGCGTTTTGAAGTTTATAGACGGGTGTCTGATGGCGCGTTGTACTTTGAGATTCGCGATAGTTTAGACCGGATTCACAACGTCTCGGTACCTGGTCAACAGGTATTTGATGGCAACTGGCATCATATAGCGGCAACCTATGATGCGCAGTCGGACGATATTAACCTCTATATTGATGGCGTACTTAAAGCAACCGCTGGAGTGAGTAATAGATCGCTTAACCCACTGTCATCCCGTGCTAATTTATATATTGGCGGGCAGTCATTTGCTGGCCATGGCGTCAACGGCTCAATTGATGAGGTCACAGTCGCGACCGGCGTGTATTCCAGTCAAAAAGTGAATCAACTCTTTAATCGTAGCCGCCCGTGCGGAGCTGTAGATACGCTTAAACAGTGTTCAGATATTTGGGACCAAGCGCTAACGTCCGGAAATAATAGTCTGGTAAATATTCGTCCCGATGTTCCCCCATACGGACAGCAGTTACCGAGAACGCTAGATCCCATCGATTATTTACGTCAAGGCTCATTTGCAAACGTAGGCGAAGACTACCAGACACCTGCGCCAACTTCTCGGGTATACATTGATGGTTCCCTGACCATAGAACAAGGCGCTCGATTAAACCAGAACGATGATGCTGATAATTTCATGCTGATCGTTAACGGCGATTTAACCATTGAACGCGATGTGCGAATTAATGGCTATATCTACGCAACGGGCGATATTTTTCTTGCGAATGCCGGCGAACCTTGGTTTTTATTTTGTTTCGAGGCGAATACATCGATCGTAAATGGTGCCCTTGCCGCTGCCGGTGATATTTACCAGACAGGTTGTGGTCAACCCGCACAGATTAACTATCAACAACCTGGTGTAGATATTCAAGGTGGAGGCTATTGTACTGTCGGCACCGCAGCGCCTCTTCAGCCGATATTGAAGTGGTCAATGAATGACGGTCCATGGACAACAAATACAGACGTGCTTGATGGCTCGAAGAATTTACTCAATGGACAAGCAAAACAGGGACTTGAATGGCAACAAGCAAGCGCAAGTTCTGCCTTACCAGTCGACGAAAACGGCATGGGTACGTGTGGGTATGGGTATTTTAAACGCTCCGCCAAGCAGTATATAGAGCTGCCCGATGATCCGGTTCTGGACTTGACCAACGAATATACGATAGCGCTATGGGCTCGGTATAGCACGACACCAGACTCCGGGTTAATGACTCTGGTGAGTAAAGATACTAATTACGAGTTGCACGTAACGTCTTCTGGTCAAATTAACTGGTGGTGGCAAGGACAAAGGGGTGTCCATTCCCTAACCAGCACGCAACGGTTTGATGATGGTGAATGGCATTACGTCGTCGCTCGTTTTAAATCAGGTAAGCAAACATTAACCGTCGATAACGAAGTCATTATCGACGCCTCGATTAACGATAAACCAACAACAAACAATAGCTCGCTTCGGTTAGGAGCGGACAAAGAAGGAGATGGTAACCGCTTTTTTGATGGCGCTATTGATGAGTTCCAAATGTTTGATAGCTATTTATCTGGCAACGATATAAAACGCTTGATGGACCAACGGAGTGTTTGCCAAGCAAGTGGCAATCAATGCTATTCATTGAATATGGCTGGGCAAGTGTTTGGCAATGACTGGCTGAGTTATTCCAAGGACGAAAATTACTCACCTAAGTTAGTTGAAGCTCACAATGAGCAATATTTAGAACTGACTGATAATCAGAATAATCGAGCGACTGCGGTAACGTTACAGAAGGCATTTCCGGGTAAAGGGCATCGCATTGAAATTGAGTTTAAACTATACGCTTGGGGCTCGCAGTCGCCAGGCTTCACCGGTGCAGATGGTATTGCTTTAGTACTGTCTGATGCGAGTCGTATTAGTAATGGTAATCCACGAGCGGGCAGTTATGGTGGCTCTCTAGGTTACGCTCAACGTAATGGTGGTGTGCCCGGTTTTCAAGCCGGTTGGCTTGGTATTGGCTTTGATGAATATGGTAACTTTTCACAAAGCAACGAAGGTCGAGTTGGCGGCTTTAATCGATTGGTCCCCAATCGTGTCGGCGTTCGTGGGGCTGATTCAACGAATTACAAGTTCTTAGACGCCTCAGAGGAACTTGATCCTGCAATTGATTCGCCAGCGAACCAAAACCCAAATTCTGTGTTTAACCCTAAACCGGGACATACCTATAAAGTCTTGATCGATGGAACGGGTGATAATCCAAGTATCGAGGTACTACGTAAGCTGGACGAAAACGGCGCGAACAATAATTTTGTCAGTATTTTGAAGCTCGATGATATTCAAGATCAGCCGCAGATGCCCGAACAGGTGTATTTAAGTTTTACCGGTAGTACTGGAGGCGAGACGAATTATCATTGGATTAAGGACTTGTCAGTTTGCTCAATTCCTGGCTCTCCAAACGAGCAGGACGTGCATCATTATCAACTGGCATTCAACCAAAATGCAGTTTTATGCAACGGTGCCGAAGTAGCGGTTAAAGCGTGCGCTAATGCCGATTGCTCGGAAACGTTTAATCGTCCTGCATCAATTGAGCTTGGTACTGATAACGGAAACTTCTCACCGTCTTCGCTGAGTTGGCAGGCGACGAGTTCGCAGTTACTAACGCAGTTGAACCCTACTCAGGCGGGCGTTGCCAACCTATCGGTAACCAATCAAAGCTCGCCACAACCGGCTAACCCGACAGTGTGCTTAGTGGATGGCGTGGTAGACGATTGTCAAATCGCAATTAGCAATGCTGGGTTTGTATTCTATGATGCTGGTTTACAGAGCACGCAAATACCACGGCAAACGGCGGGAATTCAATCTGAAGGTGTTACAATTCGCGCTGTAGAAACGAACACCAATACACTGCAGTGTCAAGCGCTGACAAATAACTTAACGCAAGTTGAAATGCAGTTGGAGTGTGTGGATCCAAACCAATGTCGTTCAGAAAGCGAGTATTTGGTAAGCGGCCAAGTGGGCTCCGAGCTTACGGCTGCAAATGCAACCGACTTAATTGCGGGTAACTATCAAAATGTAGCGGTTGAATTTAATGACAGTAGAGCGAATTTAGCGATGCGGTATGATGATGTAGGCGCGGTGAAGCTCTCGGCGAAAGCAACTTTGAGCAACGGTGTTACGCTGCGCGGCGATTCAAACACTTTTGTTTGGCAACCGCACCATATCAATATGCAATCGAGCCAGCTAGATACTGATTTATCGAGTTCAACTGAGATTTTAGCTAAAGCAGGCGATCCGTTTAAGGTCGTGTTAACGGCACGTAATGCGCAAGATCAGATTACCCCGAATTTTGGCCTTGAACAGGTGGCTGAACGACTGATTATACAAGAGACAGCGACCGCTGCGCCGCCAGTAGCTAATAACGACGGCTCGTTGGAAAATGGAGTACAATTTTCGCGTTCAGCATTAGGTACCTTTACTAATGGTCAGGTTACCTACTCTGAAGTCGGTAATGCTAATATTACAGCACAAGTAGCCCAACAGAATGGCGGCGGGTATCTATCTCAGTGGCAAGATACTAGCGACTTGCTTGAAACCCCGTTTGTTGTCGGTCGATTTATTCCGCACCACTTTACGCTTGAGGCGGGCACTGGCTTTGCAAATACCTGTGGAGCGCAACCGTCGTATTACATTGGTGAGCCACAAAGCTTGCTACCTATCCAACTCGTGGCACGTAACGCTAGCGGTAATATCACTCGTAATTATGCGAGTGATTTGGCAAAAGCGTTCTTGGAGTTTGCAGCGTTTAATGTCAATGGCCAATCGTTTAATTTGCGAGTTACGCCAAACGCTCAAGAGTCGAGTTTAGTGGGTCCAATTGACTGGGACGATTCGGCTGGCAACTGGGGCTACGGGTTGTTAAACAATGCTCAAGCAACGTTTTTACGTAGTGACGCTGAAGAGGGACCTTACGAGAACTATACCCTTGGGATTCGCATAAACGATGGGGAAGGGGATCATTATTATAGCCAACTTGAGAACACCGGTTTATCGGCACCCGCAGACGATGATTACGTAGATGCGGATTATGCTGCTTTTGATTCGGCGGGGCTGGTGTTTGCTCGTATGGTACTCAACAATGTCGCATCAGCAATCAGCGACCCACTACTCATTCAGGGACACGTTGAGTTCTGGAATGGCAACGAGTACCAACTCGACGAAAACAATAACTGCTATACCGTTGCAAACAATGCGTTTTCGGAAGAGAGGTATGTGGTAGAAGAGGGTGCAGAAACACCGGGTGTTGACCTTGAACTTGGTCCTATAGCGGATACTGCTGATAACTCAGTAACGCTGAGCGGTGGTCGAATTCAGTCAGTGGAGCGGGGAGATGACGAAAGTTTGCGCTGGTTGCCGGCAGACGAAAACCTCCAATTTGAATTTGACTTAGAGGTTCCCCCCCATTTGCAGTACGACTGGACGGGTGACGGTGTTTATGATGAGAACCCAACTGCACTTGGAATTTTTGGTATTTACAGTGGCAGTGATCGGCAAATCTATTGGCAAGAGGTCGGTTTGTAAGTAGCTACTTACTCATTTGTAGGCAATTTACCGAGATTCTTCCTTGCGCTTTTGTTGACAAGCAAATAGCATAAGGCAAAGTTGTTACACATGCGCGACGTTAACGACGTTTACCAATAAATATTCGAATAAAGAGCGCTGGTAAGGCTTAACGTCTCTACCGCTTTATTACTTTCAAGCTTGGAATGGGAACATGATGCGACTGGCTCAACTGGCCTTAGTGATGGCCTCGACTTTGACAATCGCTTCGCCGGCTTTTGCTCTGCAAGAGCAACAGCAGTCAATGACGGTGGAGCAGATCTCCGACAAGATCACGAGTTTGCAAAATGAATACGATAACTATACGCAAACGGTGCAACGTCTTAAAGACGAAGCCGAGCAGCTGGAACAAAAGCTAACCTCGCTGCGCGAACGCAATCAAACGCTCGAGAAACAAAGACAAACTGCGTTGCAAGAAATGAACAACCGCTATCAACAGCTGGTGGATGATCCGACAATTGATATTGCGGGTGCTCAGCAAGCGTATAAAGAAGCCGTTATGGCTCATCAGCAAAACAAGAAAGATATAGCAACACAGATACAATTAGTTGATGACAAACAGCAAGAAGTTGAGGAAGCGCGAGTCAGCCGTCACGCACTGCTCAATGAGATCGAGTCGCTGAAAGATCAGCGCGAGGTGGCTCGTGTAGAGCGTTTGGAACGTGAATTCAACCAAACGGGTGAGCTCGAAGTGAGTCAGTCGATTGTGTGTGACCGTGAGGAAACACTCAGCCAATGCGAGACGCGTGGTAAATTATTAGCCAAACAAAAGGCCTCGAAGCAATACCTCAACGAAATCGTAAGTGGCTTGAGCGAGGCCGAGCAGGCTCGTCAAAACCTTGAGCAAGTGAGCCCCAATGTTCAGATCCTAGGCTCCAAGACAGTCAGTAATGGCTTTAGTGGACAAGGAAACTACGGTGTAAAAATTGCTGTTGAATTACGTGGACAGCTTCCTCGTGCACAAGCTTGCCGATTGCTTGAAATCGACGCGCGATACTGTGTCGTTGAAAATGCCGAACAGGCCAGCACAACCCAGACGAATGCAGGGTCATCGAGCGATGCCGTCATGCATCCTCTTACTTTGCGCTCAAACGTGTACGACGATGAAGTGTTAATTGATGGCGTCAGCTATGGCTCAACACCCATTGAGATCATGTTGCCTCGTGGGGAACACCGCGTTGAAGTTCGTAAGTATGGTTATAGTTCATACAGTGACGTCATTCGGCTGAGCGATGCGCAATCTATTCGCGCTGAATTAGAAAAATCGGACTACTCGTTTACGCGTGGTGAAAAGGTTCAAGATATTTTATTTCGTGATGTCAGAGGGCCTGAACTTGTAGTCGTACCGGCCGGTAACTATCAAATGGGCGACTTAAGCGGTGATGGTTTACCTAACGAACGTCCTGTGCAAACCGTAACGATTGACGCACCTTTTGGTATCAGTGATACAGAGGTGACGGTGGGAAAGTTTCGTGATTTCGTTAATGATACCGCCTATGTCACAGAAGCAGAGAAGAACGGTAATTGTGCTGAACTGAACAACGGCATGCCGAAAATGGACGGTACGTTAAATTGGCGCAGTCCAGGATTTCAGCAAACAGAGAATTCACCGGTTGTCTGTATTAGTTATGAAGATGTAAAGGCATACACGGACTGGTTGTCAGACAAAAGCGGTTTCGATTACGATATCCCTTCTGAGAAGCAATGGGAATATGCGGCTCGCGCTGGCACAGAAACTGACTTTTGGTGGGGAGAAGACGTTGGCGTGAAAAACGCTAACTGTCGCCACTGTGGGTCTGAATGGTCAAATGAGCGTTCAGCACCTGTTGCTCAATTCGCGCGTAATCCGTGGGGGTTGTTCGACACCGTAGGTAATGTCTGGGAATGGACTCGCTCTGAAGACGGACAAGTTGTCCGTGGCGGTGCATGGAACTTTGCACCTAGCCTAGCGCGTGTTTCGACGCGAATGGAACTTCCAGCAGATTTTAGTTCTAACTATATTGGGTTTCGGGTAGTACGAGCGCAATAATGTGCGCTTGATTGCAGTTTTTAGCACTTTTTTTAGGGATTTACCGCTACATGTTTAAGAAAATTCGCGGCTTGTTTTCAAACGACTTATCCATCGACTTGGGTACTGCCAATACGTTGATTTATGTAAAGGACGAGGGCATCGTGCTTAACGAGCCATCTGTCGTGGCTATTCGACAGGAGCGCTCAGGTGGACCTAAAGCAATTGCAGCCGTGGGTGCAGCAGCGAAGCAGATGTTAGGCCGTACTCCTGGCAACATCAAAGCGATTCGCCCGATGAAGGATGGTGTTATCGCCGACTTTTATGTGTGCGAAAAAATGCTTCAGTTCTTTATTAAGCAAGTGCATGACAGCCATTACTTTAAGCCAAGCCCACGCGTATTGGTCTGTGTTCCTTGCGGCTCGACGCAAGTAGAGCGCCGCGCAATTCGTGAATCAGCGTTAGGTGCTGGCGCACGTGAAGTTCACCTTATTGATGAGCCTATGGCTGCCGCGATTGGTGCCGGCTTACCAGTATCTGAGGCGACGGGTTCGATGGTTGTTGATATTGGTGGTGGTACAACAGAAGTCGCGATTATTTCATTAAATGGTGTAGTTTACTCATCATCTGTTCGTATTGGTGGTGACAAATTTGATGAAGCCATTATTAATTATGTACGTCGTAACTTTGGTGCGTTGATTGGTGACGCGACAGCGGAACGAATCAAACACGAAATCGGCTCCGCATTCCCAGGTGAAGAGCTGAAGGAAATCGAAGTGCGCGGGCGTAACCTAGCGGAAGGCGTACCGCGCTCGTTCACACTCAACAGCAATGAGATTCTCGAAGCTTTACAAGAGCCGTTAATGGGTATCGTTAGTGCCGTGATGGTTGCACTTGAGCAGTCGCCACCCGAGTTAGCGTCTGATATTTCGGAGCGTGGAATGGTTCTAACAGGCGGGGGGGCTTTACTAAAAGATCTCGACCGTTTGTTAATGGAAGAAACCGGCATCCCTGTTGTGATTGCAGATGACCCACTCACTTGTGTAGCACGTGGAGGCGGTAAGGCACTTGAAATGATCGCCATGCACGGCGGTGATTTGTTTAGTTACGAGTAAGTCAATTTAGGTGGGGTGTAGTTAGCGCACAGATGAAAACCTTATTCACTCGTGGACCCTCATTACTATCCAGGCTAGTGCTCGCACTAGCCTGTTCGTTTCTATTGATTTTTGTCGACCATCGACTGCAAGCGATGCAGCCTGTGCGGATGTTTCTGAACTCCTTGGTCACACCCGTCCAGTATTTAGCTATTTTACCAGAGCAAATCCTAAGTAACTTTTCTGAGAGTGTTAAAAATCAAGAACAGCTTGCTGAAGAGAATCAAGCGCTGAAAAAGCAAATGCTTGAATTACGTGCTCAGCTTCAACAGTTGCAATTCATTAGTAACGAAAATAAGCGTCTACGTGCACTTCTGGGTTCAGAACAACGTCAACCGAGTCGGCGAATGGTAGCTGAAGTGGTAGCGGTGGCTTCGGAGCCGTTTAGCCAACAATTGGTGATCAACAAAGGAACGCTCAATGGCGTTTACGAGGGACAACCGGTTATTGATAGCAAGGGTGTGGTCGGCCAAATCCAAGATGTTGGCAGTAACACAGCCCGTGTGCTACTGATCTCTGATCAGAGCCATGGCATTGCGTTACGCGCCGAGCGAAATGATATTCGGGTACTCGCGCAAGGAACCGGTGAGATTGGCAAGCTGCAGCTTATGTTTGTGCCACACAGCTCCGAACTTGCCGAGGGAGACTTACTGATGACCTCCGGGTTGGGGGGCGTGTATCCTGAAGGCTACCCGGTGGCGCGTATCACGCGTATCAATCGCAACGAATCACTGCCATTTGCCGAAGTGACAGCCGATTCAATCAGTGCACTCGACCGCGTGCGAACGGTATTGTTGCTATGGCCACAAGGTGCCGAGCAAGCGCCGATTTTTGAGGATCAGAAATAACCATGTTTAAGCACGGATTAATACCGCTCGTACTCACGTACTTAGTTGCACTGGTATTGATGGTGATGCCGATGCCTGCGAGTATTGATGTGTATCGACCCGATTGGGTGACGTTGGTATTGCTCTATTGGATTATCGCGCTTCCGCATCGAGTGAGCCTGGGTACTGCACTCGTCCTTGGCGTGTTAACCGATATTTTGCTGGGCTCCGTGCTGGGCGTGCATGCGCTTGGAATGGTTGTTGTGAGCTACTTCGCTGCCCGCCACTTTCAGCGTATTCGCAACTTCTCGCTACCCCAGCAAGTGATATTAATCGCATTTTTAATATTGATTAAGCGACTCATCGTGTTTCAAGCAAATGTATTTATTCATGATGCACAATTCACCTCAAGCTACTTTTGGCCAGCGCTGACGTCGGCATTGTTTTGGTTTTGGCTGTTTCCTCTGTTACGCAAAATCCGTCGTCGCTTTGGAGTTGTTTAATGCAGTTAGTCCTCGCCTCTGGTTCACCTCGTCGACGTGAGCTATTGCAACAAATTCGTGCCGACTTTGTCTGTTTAGCAAGCGATATTCCGGAACAACAAGGTACACATGAAACGGCATCGGCATACGTTAAAAGATTAGCTTACGAAAAAGCGATTGCATCTGCTAAACAATATGGCGCAGCCTGTATCGTGATAGGTTCCGATACGCTTATCGATCGCGATGGTGAGGTTATGGAAAAGCCGCGAGACCAAGCGCACGGTATTGCAATGCTACGCTCCCTAGCCGAACGTACCCATAAGGTACGCACAGCCGTTTGCATCATGTATTATGATGGCAATGCGCCCAGCTTGGTTGAAAGAGAAGAAGTGACCACGGAGGTGAGCATGGGCGTTATCAGTGAGTCAGCTGCGTTAACTTACTGGCAAACTGGGGAACCTCTAGATAAAGCCGCAGGTTACGCGATTCAAGGCGGGGCAGCCCGTTGGGTTAAACGGATAAGCGGGAGTTATACTGCGGTCGTCGGTTTGCCTCTTTACGAAACCGAACAGCTTTTACAGGCCGTCGAAGCCAAACTAGGATGAGACCATGAGCGTAGAAGTACTAATGAATGTGACGCCCACCGAGAGTCGAGTGGTGTTGGTTGAGAACGGCATTTTGCAAGAAGTGCATATCGAACGCCAAGTCAAACGTGGTCTCGTGGGCAATATCTATATGGGCAAGGTATCGCGGGTGTTGCCAGGCATGCAGGCAGCGTTTGTAGATATCGGCTTAGATAAAGCAGCTTTTCTGCACGCATCGGATATTGTGACAACACTGGACGGTGGTGAAACGATTGAGCGTGAAGAGAAGTCACAGTTGAATATCACTCAGCTTGTGCACCAAGGCCAGCCGATTATGGTCCAGGTTGTTAAAGATCCGCTGGGTACAAAGGGGGCACGGCTCACCACCGATATTACGTTACCGTCCCGTTATTTGGTTTTCATGCCACAGAGTAATCACGTCGGCGTATCACAACGCATTGATGATGCCGATGAACGTGAACGCTTACGTTCGATTGCGGAGTCACTCAGTCACGATGAAGGCAAGTTCATCGTCCGAACTGCGGGCGAGGGTGTTGACGAGGGGTCGCTAACAAGTGATGCAGAGTTTTTAACACGCTTGTGGTCGCAGATTAAGAAGCGCAAAAAGTCGCAGCGCCGGGTCGGAATTTTATATGAAGATTTAAACCTCTGTTGTCGTGTGCTGCGGGACTTTGTCGGAGAGGCGATAGAGCGTATTCGTGTCGATTCTCGCACCACACTCGATCAATTGAAGTTATTTACTAAGGATTTTATTCCAGAGCTGACGCACGTGTTGGAGTATTATCGCGGAGATCGTCCGATTTTTGACCTGTTTGATATTGAAAATGAAATTCAGCGTGCATTAGATAGACGCGTCGAATTGAAGTCGGGTGGGTCATTAATTATTGATCAGACCGAAGCGATGACGACGATCGATATCAACACCGGTGCATTTGTGGGACATCGAAACCTCGAAGAGACGATATTCAATACTAATATTGAAGCCACCCAAGCCATAGCAAGGCAATTACGCTTGCGAAACTTAGGCGGTATTATCATTATTGATTTTATCGATATGCAAGATGAAGAGCATAAGCGGCGAGTTCTTCATAGCCTTGAACAAGCATTAAATAAGGATCGTGCTAAGACCTCGATAAATGGCTTTACCACACTCGGCTTAGTCGAGATGACGCGTAAACGTACACGCGAGAGTCTAGAACACGTATTGTGTGGTGAGTGTCCGGTATGTCGCGGACGGGGCTCAATGAAAACCGTTGAAACAGTATGTTATGAAATTATGCGAGAAATTGTCCGCGTGCACAAAGCCTATGAAGCCGATAAATTCGTCGTTTACGCATCCGCACCGGTGAGTGAAGCCCTGTTGAATGAAGAATCTCATGCATTGGCTGAACTTGAGTTGTTTGTTTCGCGTCAAATAACAATACAAACAGAGCCGCTCTATAACCAAGAGCAATTTGATGTGGTGATGATGTAGTGACTTTAAAACGCGCAATAAGCTGGAGTTTTCACAAGCTGGTTTGGTTATCGGCCATTTTATTAGTGCTGGCTGCCGTACTGCTGAGCTTATTACGCTATGGATTGCCTTATTTTCCCGACCTCACTAAACCGTTAGAAAGGCAAGTGAGCGCAAGTCTTGGGCAACAGGTCCATATTAATCAATTAGCATTATCTTGGCGTCAACAAGGCCCCGCCATCGAGCTATCAAACTTCAAACTCGGTGACGCCGACCATGACGCGCTCAGTGTTGATGTGGGTCGACTTTGGGTGGTTATTGATTTCTGGGAATCAGTGGCCGAGCGCCAATGGGTACTGCAACAGTTTATTCTTGAGCAGGCAGATATTCAATTAGATCTGCGGCGTTTGACACAGGGTGAGAGTGAAAGCGTAAAGCTTGATCAAGTCGAGCAATTATTTCTGAATCAATTAGAAAGCTTTTCCTTTCAGCAAAGTAGCTTGCATGTAACCCCGCTCAGCGGCAACTCACGAACCATCGATATTGAAAGGTTATCTTGGAGTAACCGAGGTAGCATCCACCAAGGTGTTGGCCAATTCAGAGTCAAAAATTTTACGCCGAATCGCTTAAACTTCGTGCTGCAACTCGAAGGGCGTCGTTGGCGTGATATGGTCGGTCAGTTTTACGTGGACTCACGCGGAATAGATGTGAGTCCTTGGCTCGAAAAACAAATTCCTGGTATCGACATCACCGACTCAAATGTCAATTTTACGGTGTGGTTGGATATTTTCCAGGGTCAAGTATCGAAGGCTTTGATGCGGATCTTGGATAATCGTTTGACGATGCAACGAGACAATAGAGTCGTTGATTTACATATACCGTCGGGTGAAGTACAGATGGAAAGACATGGTCAGGGGTGGCTTATTAACAGTACCCCAATGACCGTCGAAGTCGACAACAGTTCGCTGGAATGGCCAGCAATGCGCGTGCAAAGTCTTGCGGATACACTGAGTGCCAGTATAGAACATTTGCCGCTGTCGAAACTGACGCCGCTTTTGCAATTAATGGATGATGGAGGGCTGACATATCAGACAGTGCAGGCGTCTGGGCTTGAGGCTGAGGCCGATCTCTATTTGCGGAGCGATGCTAAGCATCCATGGCACTGGCGAGCAGAGCTCGATAATGTGAGGGCCTCT
This sequence comes from uncultured Idiomarina sp., assembly GCF_964010655.1. Lineage (NCBI taxonomy): Bacteria > Pseudomonadati > Pseudomonadota > Gammaproteobacteria > Alteromonadales > Idiomarinaceae > Idiomarina > uncultured Idiomarina sp. Next base: position 11,647 of record NZ_CAXGLS010000012.1, on the reverse strand, counting down.
GGTTCAGACACAATTCCGGCCTTTTCACCTTTATCAATGACAGCTGAGGGCGATCTCCAACAGGCGCATTGGACGATTGAAGCACCGCAGTTAACAATTACCAGTGATCATCTATCCGAACAACGTGCTTGGCAACTGAATAACGTAGCAATAGGTGGCTCCGCTGACTATGGCTCTGACGGCTGGCAAGTGGCATGGCAAGATAGCCAACTTGCAATTGCTGATATGCAACTTGAAGCGCGAGGTGTTTGGCGCTCAAACGAGGCGCTAGGTCCAGGGTTTGAACTGGCATTGCTTAGCAAACAACCCTTTGCTGTGGACTCGTTGAAAACGGCATTACCGGATGTGATGGGGGAAGGGCTCAAGCGTTACCTATCCGGCGCATTAGCGGAAGGCGCGGTAAAGCAAATGACGCTGGCATGGCGTGCCGAGCACTTTATGCTTCCTCGCAATATAAATCAGGGGGTTTTTAATGCAAGTGTGCAGTTCGATACGCTGACTTATCGTTTTCAGCCCGATTGGCCAGCTCTGCAGGAGCTACCACTGACGCTCGATTTTTATCAACATAGTTTGAACATGCGAGCTTCACAGGGACGTATCAATGGTGTGACGATCGAACAAGTCAATGCCACTATTGCTGACTTGCTCGATCCAAGCCGTGGCTTACAGGTTAACGCAAAAGTCGCTGGACCGGCATCGTCCGTACGCTCGGTATTTCAGCAGTCACCGTTGACCTCGGTCGCTGAAGTGTTTAACCAAGTGATGCCTGAAAGCCGCATCAGTGGTCAGTTTAACCTCGATGTTCCATTTGACGGTTCGCGAGAGGTTGGGGTTGATGTGCAAGCTGACTTAGCGGGTAACCGAGTCTATATCGCGGCGATCGATCAATGGTTTGATGTTGAGTCAGGTACCTTGTTGATAGACGACCAGCAAGTCGCGACCGAGAATCTTGTGCTGAAATGGTTTGGACGTCCCTTCGCTAGCAAGGTTGTCGGTAAACCTCAATCAGAGGGTTATCACCTGACGATCGAAAATGAATTAGACTGGCAACTTGAACCGCTCTTCAAAGCGCTACCGAAACAGGGATGGGCGCGTTATTTTTATGGTGCAATCAATGGTATCGTCAATGTCGATCTGAATATTCAGGATGACGTTCAGGTATCGGCGAATTCACAACTCGATCTTACTGGGCTCGAATCACGGCTCCCGGAACCTTTGAATAAGGAGTTCGGTGAAAACTGGCAATTAGATGTAAGGCTCGATGGTAACGGCAACGATCTCGCACTCGAGGTGAAATCCGGTGACCGTTTGCGCTGGCGAAGTGCCTGGCAACCGGGTGTCCCCCAGTGGCAGTATGCAAGCCTGACTATTGGCGATAGGGCGTCGTTGCCGGACCTCAATAGTGAAGCGACTTTTGATATTCGTGCCTACTTACCGAATCTAGCCATCGGTCAATGGTACGACTTGCTGTATTTCATAAGTGATTCGTTCGCCGATGATGGCCCATCAAATGCCAATAGTGAACAGTCGCTAAGTGCTTGGTATCTGCCTGATTCTATCCGCATCAAAACCGATGCTCTTTCATGGGGACAGCAGTCGTTTAATAATGCTGATATTGATATTTATCCTGAAAAGCGTGTTTGGCAGGCGCGCATTTTGGCAGATAACTTATCAGTGAAAGCAACGCTCCCCGAAGCGTTTTTAGAAGATCCCATTGAAGTTAATGCAGATTTCGCGCAGCTCAATACCAGCACGCCGGCGAATACAACTTCTGAGCCTGCTGACTCCTCCGACTACGAGTGGGTCAGCCGCGTTCCGCCGCTCAACATTACTTGTAAGGTGTGTCGTTTGGATGATCACCATTTAGGGCGTGTACATGCTGAGTTAGTTCCTATCCAAGGGGGCATTGCACTCAATCAACTGAAAATGACGACGGAAACGGAGCAGCTTGAGGCGTCGGGTTTTTGGATGGTCAGTGAAGGACAGCCGTTAACACAACTAAGTGGTGAGTTGACAACCAGTGATATTGGGGAATTGTTACGAGAGTATGGCCTTGAAACCGCGATTCGTGATAGCTCAGCTAAGGTCAGTTTTGGTGTACGTTGGAACGATCATCCTCATCAGGTGGATTTCGATACCTTATCGGGAGCACTTCAGTGGGACTTTGGACAAGGTTACTTGGCTGAGGTCAGTGATGGCGGAGCACGACTTTTTTCTCTACTAAGCTTAGATGGTATCTTGCGTAAACTCACTTTGGATTTTCGTGACGTGTTTTCGCAAGGAATGTTCTATACCGACCTCAATGGAAGCGTGCAGATCGCGCAGGGTGTTTTGACTACCAATGATACGCAATTATTTGGGTCCGCCGGCGATATGGCGATTCGTGGCTCGACTGATTTAGAGACGCAGTCGTTAAATTATGAGTTAACTTACGCCCCTAAAGTGACCTCTAGTTTACCTGTTATTTTGGCTTGGATGGTTAATCCACCGAGCGGATTAGCGGCACTGCTCATTGACAAGGTGCTGCAAGACGCCAAAGTTATCTCATTGTTGCGCTACCACGTCACTGGTACTATTGATAACCCTGTCGTTCAAGAAGTTGAACGAGACAGCCGCCCTGTGGACATTCCAGAATTGGAAAAAGATAAGGAGGCAAACAATGACGTCACCTCTACTCAGCGCAATCCAACTCAGTAGTTTTAAGACGCCCACTGAAAACCTTGCTCTGCTTGAACGTTTATTAGAACAATTGCCAGAGCAACGCCCGCAACTGGTAGTGGTTCCTGAAGCGTTTAGCTGCTTTGGTGCTGGCGACCGAGCTCAGTTAGATATGGCCGAACCTGTTGGTAATGGACCCGTACAACAACGCTTATCTGAGCTAGCTAAACAGCATGAAATATACCTTGTCGGTGGCACCATTCCGCTTCAGGCGGGCGAACGCTTTGCAGCAGCCAGCTTGTGTTATGGGCCCGACGGTCGCTGCCTGGCGCGTTATGATAAAATCCACTTGTTTGATGTTGACGTTGCCGACAACACGCGGCAATACCGAGAATCACGCTGGACACGTGCGGGAAGTTCGATTGTCACCATCGACCTCGGCTTCGCTGTGGTCGGTATGGCGGTGTGTTATGATTTACGTTTTCCGGAGTTATTCAAAGCGCTGCGTGCCAAGGGCGCCGATATTATTTTATTACCCTCAGCATTTACTGAGGTAACAGGTGCAGCACACTGGCATCCGCTGGTGAGAGCGCGGGCGATTGAGCAGCAAGTGTATATGTTGGCACCCAACCAATACGGCGAGGCCGCCAACGGACGCCGTACCTATGGACACTCGATGATCGTTGACCCCTGGGGTGAAGTCATAGCCGAGCAAGCCGATGGAGAGGGCGTTGTCAGTGCCTATTTTGACAGAGAAAAATTAGAGAACATTCGCGCGCAGATGCCTGTCGCGGATCAAACGCGTCTAGCGGTGAGTGCTAATCTAAATGAGGATGTATGAGCGATAAATTGAGTTGGATAAATGAACTACCTGTGACTGAGTCGGATCTCGCTAGAGCGCTGGGTACCTTGTACAACGGCGATATCGACTTTGCTGACATTTATTTTCAAGGCAGTGTCAACGAGTCATGGGTATTAGAAGACGGCATTATTAAAGACGGTGCATATCACAATGAAACGGGTATGGGTGTCCGTGCCATACAAGGTGAAAAAACAGGCTTTGCTTATGCTGACGAGATTACTCAGCAAGCACTCACACAAACTTGTAACGCGGCACGCGGCATTGTTCGGCAAGGTCAAAGTAAACAGGTCAAGGCGTGGACTAAGCAGTCGGTAGCGGCACAGTATGCCGCTAAGAACCCACTGCAGTCACTCGAAGAGGCGGAGAAAATTGCGCTGTTGAAGCAGGTGGATGCCCATGCGCGTGCGCAAGATAAGCGTGTATCTCAGGTGGTTGTTAGTCTCTCGGGCAGCTACGACGATGTGCTTGTTGCAGCGACTGATGGCACGTTTGCTGAAGACCACAGACCACTGGTCCGGTTAAACTGCTCTGTCATTGTTGAACAAGAGGGGCGACGAGAGCGGGGTTCAGCAGGAGGTGGCGCGCGCGTCAGCTATGAGTACTTCTTTAAAGATGAAGAAGGCACACCCCGCTGGAAAGCGTTTGCTGAAGAAGCGGTTCGCCAAGCATTAGTAAACTTAGAAGCCATTGCCGCTCCGGCAGGAACGATGCCAGTAGTACTTGGTGCCGGTTGGCCGGGTGTATTGTTGCATGAAGCGGTTGGACACGGACTTGAAGGTGACTTTAACCGTAAAGGTTCTTCGGCGTACGCGGGTAAAATAGGTGAAAAAGTGGCTTCGGAACTTTGTACTATCGTTGACGATGGCACCTTAGCCGATCGCCGCGGCTCGCTAAGTATTGACGACGAAGGCACACCTGCAGGGCGCAATGTGCTGATCGAAAATGGCATCTTGAAAGGCTACATGCAGGATAAAATGAATGCTCGTCTGATGGGCCACGCGGTGACGGGTAACGGTCGTCGCGAGAGCTATGCACACTTGCCTATGCCGCGGATGACAAATACTTACATGCTACCCGGTGAGCACCAGCCCGAGGATATTATCGCGTCTGTGAAGCGGGGGATTTACGCGCCGCACTTTGCTGGTGGTCAAGTCGATATCACGTCGGGTCAATTCGTGTTTTCGGCATCAGAAGCATACTTGATTGAGGACGGTAAAATTACTCAACCTATTAAAGGCGCGACTTTAATTGGTAACGGGCCCGAGGCAATGAGTAAGGTCTCAATGGTGGGTAATGATTTAGCGCTCGACCAAGGTGTCGGTGTGTGCGGCAAGGATGGTCAGAGCTTACCGGTCGGCGTCGGTCAGCCAACGCTGAAACTAGACGCTATGACAGTCGGTGGTACTGACTGAGGCTTAGGCCTCAGTCATTAGTTCACGTAAATAGACAAATAGCTGGCGCGCTGCCGTAGGCGGCTTGTTTTCCTCGGCTTGCTTTTTCGCTTGTCGAAGCCATTGGCGAATACGCTGAATATCGGCGTTGGGGTAACGGTTAAAAAAGTCTGTGAGCGCTTCTTCGTCACCTGACAACAGCAGGTCGCGTTGTTGCTCAACAGCATGAAATTGATTCACAGTTTGTTGATGAAAGGCGTTGAGGCGCTCCATTGCTTGTTCAATAGGTGCAACGTCTCTTTGGCGCATTAACTTGCCAATAAACTGGAGTTGGCGGCGATAGCCTTCGTGTTTATTTTTAATTTTACGAGCGAGTAAGACCGCATTGCGCAGCTCCTCATCGAGTGGAATGCTTTTGAGTTGCGCATCAGTTAAGTCTACGAGCTCAGTGCCCATTTTTTGTAGGGCTTCAACTTGGCGTTTGCGTTCACTTTTGCTGGGGACATCTGCAAATTCAGTTTCGTCTGGCGATGTCGAGTGGGTTGGTTTACGAGCCATAATCCATTCAGTTTTAATTGCTAATAATAACGAGCAGTTTACCAGTTTTACGCAAGACGCGTTAATCATTTAGAGGAGTGTACATTGAAACCTCAACTTAGCGAGTTACAGCAACAACTTGATGATGTTGAATTAGCGGTCCAATATGCGTTGGAGTTAGCGGCTAAAGAGGGGACTTCAGCGGCCGAGTGCTCGATCAGCAAAAGCGCCGGTATTTCAGTCGGTACGCGTATGGGCGATGTAGAGACCGTTGAATTTAATCAAGACGGTGCGCTGGGCATTAGTGTGTATCGTGATCATCAAAAAGGCTCGGCATCGACTACCGACTTATCGCGTGAAGCCATTGCTGCGGCAGTAAAAAAGGCGGCGGAAATTGCCCGTTATACCTCAGCTGACCCGTTTAATGGGTTAGCACCCAAAGAACTAATGACCAAAGATTATCCTGAGTTAGACTTATGCCACCCCGGCGATCAAAGTGCAGAATACGCGATAGAGCAAGCACTTGCCTGTGAGCGTCATGGCTTAGCTTTAGATGATCGCATTATTAACTCTGACGGTGCACACTACGGTTCGCATACGGGCTTTCGCGTATATGGCAATAGTCACGGTTTTTTGGGCGGTTATTTGCAGTCGCGTCATAATTTAAGTTGCGTACTGATCGCAAAAGAAGGTGAGCGCATGCAACGCGATATGAGCTATTCGGTTGCGCGTCGAACGCAAGACTTAGCTGCGCCCGAAAAAGTAGCTGAGGAAGCCGCTCAGGAGACGTTATCACGTTTAGGGGGCCGTAAGATTGATACCGCCAAAGTCCCCGTAATTTTCCGCGCTGACGTGGCTGGCAGTTTGTTCGGTCATTTCGTGAGTGCGATCAGTGGCGGCAACCTTTACCGGAAATCGAGTTTCTTGCTAGATGCATTGGGCCAGCCGGTGTTGCCGTCGTGGTTAAACATTAAAGAATGTCCTCATATCGTGGGTGGTTTAGCAAGCAGTCCGTTTGACCATGAAGGTTTAGCTACGATTGAACGTGATATCGTTACGGCCGGTGAGTTGCAGACTTATCTACTTACTAGCTATGCGGCCCGCAAGATGGATATGCAGCCCACCGGTCATGCTGGGGGCATCCATAACTGGCGCTTGACCCATGGTGATAAGAGTTTGGCTGAACTGTGCAAACAGATGGGCACAGGCTTACTGGTCACCGAATTGATGGGTCAAGGCGTAAACTTAGTTAACGGTGATTATTCGCGTGGCGCTGCTGGATTCTGGGTTGAGAATGGTGAAATTCAATATCCAGTTGAAGAGGTGACGATTGCGGGCAATCTAAAAGATATGTTGGCGAATATTGTCGCTATTGGTAACGATGTTGACGAGCGCCATGCCTTGCATACGGGATCGGTGTTGTTAGAAGAAATGCGGATTGCAGGTCAGTAAAGCAACCGGCGACATTGCTGTTTAAGACAGCAGCAATGTCGCAGTACCCAAGAATGCAAAGATACCGACCACATCGGTGACGGTGGTCAAAATCACACCACCCGCCAGTGCCGGGTCAATATCAAAACGCTTCAGTATCATGGGTACGGTCACGCCGGCAAGCGCCGCCGCTAAGAGGTTCATCATCATCGCGAAGGCGATAATGCCACCGACCAACCAACTTTGCATCCAGAGCGCCACAACAGCGGCAATAAGGATTGACCAAATAATACCGTTCAGCGCACCAATGGCGAGTTCTTTGCCGATCAACCACCTTGAGTTGCTACTACCGATATGACCAAGCGCCATACCTCGAATCACCAAGGTCAGGGTTTGACTACCCGCGATCCCGCCCATACTTGGCACAATGGTATTCAGGATGGCGAGCACTGCCATCTGCGCTAACACATCTTCGAATAATGAACTCACCATGGCGGCGAGTAACGCCGTAACCAAGTTAATAGCCAACCATACCGTACGGCGGCGAGTACTTTTGAGTACCGGAGCAAAAGTATCCTCGTCATCTTCTAAACCCGCCATACTCAACATCGAGTGTTGGGCATCCTCACGAATGATATCAACCACGTCATCGATGGTAATTCGACCAACAAGTTGTTGCTCTCCGTCGACAACGGGCGCTGAAACCCAGTCGTGACGTTCAAATAATTTAGCGACCTCGGTCTCATCCATATCGACAGGAATACTGACGATATCCGGTGACATAATATCACTGACCACTTTTGACGGGTCGACGGTCACTAAACGTGATAAAGCAATTTCACCGATGAGTTTATCGTTGCGGTCGGCGACATAAAGTTTATCGGTGGCTTCTGGTAGCTCACCTTTTAGACGAAGGTAACGTAATACCACATCGACGGTGACATCGGCTCGTACCGTGATGGTATCCGTATTCATGATGCCGCCGGCAGAGTCCTCATCGTATGACAATGCCGTTTCTGCGCGCTCTCGGTCGCGCTCGTCCATTGATTTGAGAACTTCTTGATAAACTTGGTCGGGCAAACCACGCAGTACGTAAGCCAAGTCATCGGTATCCATTCCCTCGGTGGCAGCCGCCAATTTCTCCGGCGCCATCTGGCGAATAATGGATTTTTGAACTTCTTCTGAGAGCTCTTCAAGGATATCGCCGTGTTCATCGGCATCGACAAGCTTCCAAACGATAGCTCGACTTTTCGGCGGCGATGATTCAAGCAATAATGCAATATCGCAGGCTGGCATATTGTGCAGCATGCGGCGGGCAGCCACATACATACCGTCCGACAGGGCAGTATTTACCTCTTGAATACGCTGCATTGCGTATTCTTTATCGGACAACTCAGCCATCATGATTATTCTGCTTCCTCAAATTTATCTTCAAATAAGGTGGTGATGGCAACCAAAGCCGCCTCTGCATCGTCACCATCGGCACAGACTTGGACTTCACGTCCTTGCTGGCTTGCTAGCAACATTAAGCACATCACACTACCCGCATCGACCTCTTGACCGTCTTGGCTAATTGTAATCTTAGCAGCGAAGGTTTGCGTCAAACGCGCCAATTTAGTTGCTGCGCGTGCGTGAAGCCCTAGTTTATTGCGAATGATCAAGGATTTACAGACTTTTTGCGTCATTTTGACAATTCCCGGTGACGAACTTGAACATGAGTCCCCTCAGATCGGAACTGTTCTGCTAAAGTTTCGGCTAGATAGACCGAGCGATGTTGACCGCCAGTACAGCCCATTGCAATAGTTAAATAACTACGGTTACTGCGTCGAAAATAAGGAAGCCAGGTAGCCAAAAAGTTTTCAACTTGTAATAAGTATTTAGTGACCAAGCTTTCCTTTCGGAAAAATTGTTTTACGTCTTCATCCTGTCCCGTTAGCAGCTTGAGCTCTGGATTCCAATGTGGGTTTGGAAGAATACGCGCATCAAATACAAAGTCGGCATCTTTTGGCACACCATGTTTAAAGCCAAATGACTGAAACACAATGACCACTTGCTTTGATGCTTTGCCAAGTACTCTGGCACTGACTTCTTCACTTAATTGGTGGAGCGAAAGGTGACTACTATCAATACGCCAAGTTGCACGTACGGCGATGGGGTCAAGAAGGCGGTTCTCAAGCTGAAGAGCCTCAAGCAAGGGGAGTTGCTTTTGCGACAGAGGATGGAGTCGACGAGTCTCTCCAAAACGCTGCAGTAGGGTTTGGTCATCGGCGTCAATGAATAATACCTCAATATCAACTTCCGCCGGTAAAAAATCAATGGATTCGAGCAGCTCTTGAGAGTCTTCGGGCAGATTACGTACATCGATACTTATCGCGACGCGGTCATACTGCGCTATGACGGAATGCACAAGTGTGGACAGTAAAGCGATCGGCAAATTGTCGACACAATAAAAACCTAAATCTTCGAGTACCCTAAGGGCAATGGTTTTTCCCGAGCCGGAGCGTCCACTAACTATGATAAGTTGCATTCAGGTGCCTGATCCTCGCTGACAAAAATCGTATAAAGTTCGCGATCACTGTGTGCATCGCGCAATGAACGTGTGCACTCTTTATTGTTCATTCGCTTAGCTACGGTCGCGAGCGTATTTAAGTGATTTTCATGTTCCGATTCTGGTACAAGCAACGCAAACACGATATCAACGGGTTGGTTATCAATGGCATCGAATTCAATCGGTTGTTCCAATGTCATAAGCACTGCCACTGGCTGGGTTGCATTCGCCAAGCGACCGTGAGGTATTGCAATCCCTAACCCTATACCTGTGCTACCGAGGCGTTCGCGATTAATTAGACTCTCAAAAATGTCATGTTTAGTAATTCCCACAAGTTTAGGAGCTGCGATGGCGCTGATAGTTTCTAACAAACGCTTTTTGCTTGCACCCTCGACTGCACATTTGGTGCAGTCGGGGCTCAAAAGATCGGACAATTGCATGATTTAGTGTTTTTTCAACTTTTCTTTGTGTTTAATCACTTGGCGATCGAGCTTATTAATAAGCCCATCGATTGCCGCGTACATATCTTCGTGTTCTGCATCGGCGAAAATCTCTCCGCCATTGACGTGAAGCGTAGCTTCCGCTTTTTGAATCGTTTTTTCAACATTTAGGATGACGTGAACGTTGTTTATGTGGTCAAAGTGGCGCTCTAGTTTGGCAAATTTTGTATCCACGTATTCACGCAACGCGTCGGTAATATCAATGTGATGACCTGTTAGGTTGATTTGCATAACGTCTTCCTTCTACGGTTGAACAATATTAAAGCAGACTCTTCCGCTGGCTTGAAGAGGGAATATTGAGCGATTCGCGATATTTCGCGATCGTTCTCCTCGCTACTTGGATTCCCTGATCTGCGATGAGTTCAGCAATTTTGTTGTCGCTTAATGGTTTTGCGCGGTTTTCTGCGGCAACAAGTTTTTTAATTAAGGCTCTGATAGCGGTACTTGAACACTCACCTCCTGTTTCGGTACTCACATGGCTGGAAAAGAAGTACTTGAGCTCAAAGATGCCGCGGGGACAATGAAGGTATTTCTGGGTTGTAACGCGCGAAATCGTGCTTTCGTGCATATCTACGGCTTCTGCGACATCATTCAGAACCATCGGCTTCATTGCCTCCTCACCATGCTCAAAAAAGCCTTGTTGGCGTTGAACGATACAATGTGCAACTTTAAGTAGCGTGTCGTTTCGACTCTCTAAGCTTTTTATAAACCAGCGTGCTTCCTGTGTGTGCTGCTTTATATACTGAGAGTCTGCACTTGATTTTGCCTGCCGACTCAGCGCTGCATATTCTTCGTTCACTCTTAATTTAGGTACGCTATCTGGATTTAATTCGACCACCCAACGACCATTCTTTTTAACCACGGAGATATCAGGAATAACGTATTCAGTTGGCTTTTGATCGATTACATCTCCGGGATAAGGGTTCAAGGTTTGAATCAACCGTAATGTACTTTTTAGTTCGGCTTCATCTATTCTTAGCTTGCGTTGCAGACCTTTGTAATCCCGTGCACCCATGAGCTCCATGTAATCGTTTATCAGGGTCAATGCCAGATTTTTATGGGGGGTTGCATCAGTTAGTTGTTGTAATTGAATACTCAAGCATTCTTGGATCGTGCGCGCCCCAACGCCGACCGGGTCAAAGCGTTGAATTCGCTTTAGCACCATAGCGACTTCTTCGACATCAACCTCGGGGAGTGCAATGGCCTCAACGAGCTCTGCAACATCGGTCGTGAGATAGCCGCGCTCATCGATAGACTCAATAATCGCGGTGGCGATAGCCGCATCCTCGTCGGTAAAGTGAGATAGTTGCATTTGCCATAACAGGTGGTCATGCAGGGAGTCGTTGGTTTCGCCTTGGTAAACATCATGTTCACCATCAAATGACTGGCTAGAACTTAAGCTGCTGGTGGGCGTGGTTGAGGTATAGGTATCGTCCCAAGTGCTGTCTAATGGTAAATCATCAGGCAGGGACTGCTCGTTCAGCGCATCAGACGTTTCTTTTTGGCTATCGTCATTTTTAGTTTGTTGAGAAGATTCTTGAGGCGCGTCGTCGGCATCGTTCTCGACCTCAAGTAAGGGATTACTATCTAAGGCTTCTTGAATCTCAGCTTGTAGATCGAGCGATGAGAGTTGCAACAGCCGAATGGCTTGTTGTAATTGTGGGGGCATCGTCAATTGTTGACCCATTTTTAGTTGCAAACTTTGTTTCATCTGATTATC
>NZ_CAXGLS010000011.1:0-55958 GCF_964010655.1 uncultured Idiomarina sp. | reverse complement strand
TAATACTGCGGTTGCTTAAAACAGGTTTTTTGGACAACTCGGTTGAAAAACACCGGCCCGGTACTATTTTTACTGAGATTTACATATGGCATCTCATTAATTTTCCACACTCCAGTCAATTGCCCACTATTTGTATATTCAATAGAGAACTTGGAGTCGCTGTAGAGAGTAAGAGACTTCATTGACGCGCAGCTTTCAGCTATATACTTGCCAGCAATCTTGTCCCTGGGCTTACGCCTATATCCTTTGTCGACAAGATAAAGTCCAATGTTTCCGTCTCGATACCAGTGATTGCCAGTTTCTATATATGCTACCTCAATATCGTCGTACCCTAAATCAAAATAGGCATAAACTGATCAAAAGAGTCTTTAATAATCGCTTTCGAACCACTAACAACTGTTGATATGTTAAAAGTATTAGGTGGCCGAACAGATATAACTTTTACCTTATACCCCTCCCTCTCGAGAGAAGTTCTTACTTTTTCAGTATTATGCTCTTTTAAATTATAATCATTTAAGTAGATAGTTGATGTTGAACAGCTACTAATAAAGGCTACGGCTAAAAAATTAAAAAATAAACTAATAAATATTTTACTTGAAATCATTAAATAAAACCCTCAACCAATGAGACATTATTTATTAACTTAGGAAAACCCACTATGTCAGTCTAGTTGTTCAGTTGGCAATTTCGCCATTAGTTAATAAGCAGTGGGCGGCATAGGTTCATGTATGCCATGTTATTCTGAAGAGCGCAAAGCGGCAACGCTCAAAAAATTATTACCGTCACAGAGTCGTCCGTTATCTCCGCTTTTTGCATCGGTAGGCTTAGGGATATAGCACGACCTCCATCTACTTCTAACCACTCTGTGGCGTACTTAAAGCTCATACGGCCTTTTTTTAAGTACAACTCACCTACCGGAAACCCGTTCATAGAGCAATAAAGCGTTCGGGTATGCGATTTTCGTCCCATTAGAACCTCAATGATTTTTTCGCAAGTGAATTAGTCGGCGTGGACACTTCATTCTTGGGCAGGTTGACGATCTTAAACTCCAATTCGAGTACCGCACACAGTTTGATAAGCATATCGACAGAGACTTTTTCATGTCAGTTTTTTATGCAGAATTGTGAATAAAGCAAGTTTATACATATATCTGTATAAAAGCGGGCCGACGATTGGATCTTTAAACGATGTGAGTCTGTTTCGACGCTGGCTTTATTGTACATTGCGTTGGGATGTAACTGACTGGCTGATGGCACAGCAGAAGTTGTTCTATCAAACGCCACCGGAGCCTGAATTGCAACCGCCGAATATCGTTGAATGTCCGCAGGCGTTTCAGTTCTTTAGAAGTTTCTGATACCCCACAAAAAAAGCGAGCCCTTAACAGAGCCCGCCTTTTATTAAACCACCCTTAAATCGGCTTAAAGCGTCTTCAACAACTCTTCAACGGCACGTTCTAATTGCGGATCCACGTTCTTGGCTTTATATGCCGGTGGATTAAAGACCTCAATATCAGGTTGTGCTGGGGTAAAGTCCATGTTGGCGTCAGATTCTTTTACCCACCAGCCTCTAAATGGCATTCTGATAATTGAGCCATCGACCAAGCGCTCAGCGCCGGTACTGATAACTGCGCCAAAGGTCGGGCGACCAACGAGTTTACCAATATCTAATGACTTATACGCATGAGCAAAAATTTCAGCGTTTGAGTAGCTGTTTTCGTTGCTCATGGCAATCGATGGTTTAGTCCATGCTGACAAAGGTAAACGTTCAGAGTAGGGGTATTTATCTCTGAATTTCTTCTGGTCTTTGTCCAGATTGTCAGTCGCACCGCGCGGGATCGTGTAAGCGTGTTGCTCTACGTTTAATACCGCCATGAGGTAGTCGGTTGTCCAGCCACCACCGTTGTAGCGTACGTCAATGACGATACCGTCTTTGCCGTAGCCGGCGGCCATTAGTTCACGCTCAAAACGTTCGAAGCTGGTCCAGTTCATACCGCGAATATGCAAGTAGCCTAGGCGACCGTTGGAATATTCTTCGGTCAGCTTGCGACGTGTTTCGACCCAGTTGTCGTACTTCTCGTCACTTAAACTTGTGGTTGGCCAAAGTACCACTTCGGTTGGCTGGTCGGCTCGCTTAATATCGAGCAATACGCGTTGGTTAGCATAGCCGTTCAGCAGCTGATAAAAGTTTGCACTTTTAACCGACTGTTGGTTGACCTGTGTGATGACATCGCCCACTTGTAGGCGGCTCTCATCACGGGCGGCAGGGCTTTTATCCAAGACAGAGGTCACTTTTAAGCCATCGGCAGTGGGCACCACTTCGACACCGAGCAAACCGGTGCGGGTTTCTTGGGTGTCTTTCGGGTTTTCACCACGATACAAGCCCATGTGACTTGCGTTCACTTGGCCAAGCATCAAGTTAAAGATGTACTGAAAGTCTTCTTTCGTTGATGCTTTTAACGCCAGTGGACGATATTTTTCTTTCAGCGCTTTCCAGTCGTTACCGTGAAATTCAGGATCATAGAAACCTGCGTTCAGCGCTTGCCACGCCTCATCAAAGATCTGCGCCCGTTCGGCCATATGCTCGATGGTTTGTTGAGATACCGTCGATAAGGTTTCTGGTTCGTCCTTTTTGGTATCTACCTTGACTAAAGTGCCGCGCTCGACAAGTGCAAAAAGGCTTTTGCCATCGGTACTTAGCGATAAGCTGCGAGGGCTTTGGTCACCTTTAATGATGTGCTCTTTGTCTTCGCCATTCCACTTAATTTTGAACAGGTCTTGGTCCATCTCGAAGTTCTGGCGACCGGCACCACCGATGGTGTAATAAACGTGCTCGCCTTCTTTGTCGAACGCTAAACCAGATTCGTTACCTGCAAAACGTGTTACTTGAACAAGCCGTTTATAGATGCCGTCCAAATCAATCTGCATAGGCTCAACGGCGTCTTCCGCAGCGTCCGAATCGTCTTCAGATTCTTTGGTATCCGCAGTTTCCTCAACAAACTCGTCGCGTTTCCACTCCTCTTGCGAGCGTTGCCAATCGCTTTCTTTTAGCCATGCAAACCAAATGTCGTAATCGCCATTGTTCCGCATGGAACTAAAGCCTAACTTGCTGCCATCCGGAGACCAGACTGGGCTGTAATCGCCTTTTGGATGCATGCTGACGTTAACGGGTTCTTGAGAGTTATCCGCCGCATGAATAAAGATTTCGCTGTTAAATGATAAGTCAGATTTAGCGTAGGCTAACCACTGGCTGTCTGGCGACCAGCTGACACCGCTCGGTGTTGCCCAGCCGTCTAATAGCACAACGGGGTTGGTCAGTGACTGATCATCGGCTACATCCGCGACAATGAGTTTTCCACGACCTTCACGGTAAGCCACTTTTTTACCATCTGGCGAGACCAAAGGCTCATGTTCTTCGGCATCTGTGCGCGTTACCGGTTTAACTGAATGCTTTAACGACCTAAATAGGTTTGGCTCTTCAGAATCCGCTGATGTCACTGCAAAAATATCATTTTGACCATCGCGGTCAGAAACAAACAACACGGTGTTGTCGTCTAACCAAGCAACATCTCTGTCGCGTGCGGCACCCGTGGTGAGTCTGACCGAGCGCTTATCTTCTTTATCGTTGCGCTTTACAAATACGTCGCCGCGCACAACATAAGAAATCAACTTACCGTTGGGTGAGACACTGTACTCATCCAAAGCGTTGGTGGTTGACTTGTTGGTGACCGGGTCAAAACGAAAGTCTGTAGGAATCGATAGGTCGAGTGATTGGCGCTTGCTACCGGCTATTAACTGTACTTTATCGGCGGCTTGATAAACGAGGTGATTGGCCTGCTTATCGATGCTGAAGTGCTCGACGCCAAACTCGCGCTCATCAGTAATTTGCTCGGCGCGGTTTGAACCCAACTTCTGCCTAAACACGTTGTATTTGCCCGCGCGCGATGAAATAAAATACAGCTCGTTGTTACTAGACCATTGTGGCATAAAGTCGTTGCCATCAAAGTCGGTCAATTGTTCGTATTCACCCGTTTCGGTATCGTAAATCCAGATATTGCGGTTTGCCGGGCCGCGATAATCTTCGCGTGAAATACGGCATGTGCCTCGAACAAAAGCAATTTTTTTGCCGTCAGGCGATACCACCGCGTCAAAACCGAGCGCATCCATAAACCGTGCTTCGGTTGCATCACCACTCGGCGCAACGCCGTAAACTTCCCACTCACGCTCAACTTCAGCGTATAAACGACGCGTATTAAATAGCACTTGGTTGTCGTGACCAAACCCAAGCACACGATCAGGCGCACTATGATAGGTCAAACGATCGGGACGACCGCCTTGGCTAGGCATCACAAACACATCGTCATTACCAAATCGGTCACTACTAAATGCGATGGTTTTACCGTCTTTTGACCACTTTGGTGAGCTCTCATAGCCCTCGTGGATGGTTAAACGGTTGGGGTTTGTTCCCGACGTTGACATGGTCCAGATATCACCTTGATAACTGAAGGCGATTTGGGTGCCATCGGGGCTGATTTCGGGTTGCATGATTAGCGGTCGTTCTGGAGCTCCGTTTGACGCAGAGGCGCCAAAGGCCGCAGAAACAAGCAGGCTGGTTACCAGTCGTTTCATAGTTTAACTACCTATTTTAGTTAGAATTATTAAAATTTTGTTGATGGTAGCAAAAATATGAGGTCGGGTACGGAGGTTCAGCTCATTACTCGGTAGGTCGCGCATTTTGCGCGACGTACCATTTTTTAATTAATTAACTTAAGCGGATTGAAGTTGTTTCAAATAGTCGTCGTAACTTCCCGAGAAGTCACGCATGCCTTTGTCGGTTAATTCAATAATACGAGATGCCAGTGACGATACAAACTCGCGGTCATGACTGACGAAGAGCACTGTTCCATCGTAGTTTTCGAGTGCTAGGTTCAGTGCTTCAATTGATTCCATATCCAAGTGGTTGGTCGGCTCATCCATCACTAATACGTTGGGACGCTGCATAATGAGCTTGCCGAAGATCATGCGTCCTTTTTCACCACCCGATAAAATCGACACTGGCTTTTTGATATCGTCCTGAGAGAACAACATGCGACCCAATACACCGCGAATTGCCTGCTCATCATGGTGTGGTTGCTTCCACTGGCTCATCCAATCAAATACGGTCATTTCCTGTTTGAACCAGTCGGCATGGTCTTGTGCATAGTAACCTATATTAACGTTTTCAGACCACTTAATGATGCCATCGTCAGCTGCGTATTGATCGACCAAACACTTCAGCAGCGTGGTTTTGCCGATACCGTTAGCGCCGAGTATGGCGACCTTTTCGCCGACTTCGACCATGGCATTCAAATCTTTTAATACGTGTAAGTCACCAAAGGACTTATTGAGTCCCTCGATCTCGAGTGCTAAGCGATAAAGTTTCTTTTCTTGCTCGAAACGAATGTATGGGCTCACTCGGCTCGATGCTTTGACTTCGGCTAATTGAATCTTCTCAATCTGTTTTGCCCGCGAGGTCGCTTGTTTGGCTTTTGATGCGTTAGCAGAGAATCGGCTGACAAACTGTTGCAGTTCGGCGATTTTATCCTTTTTACGCGCATTCTCATTCAGCAGTTGTTCGCGTGCCTGTGTTGCGGCGAACATGTACTGGTCGTAGTTACCTGGATACACGCGTAACTCGCCGTAATCGATGTCAGCCATGTGGGTGCACACGCTGTTTAGGAAGTGCCGATCGTGCGAAATAATGATCATCGTCGCTTGGCGTTCATTGAGTACCGTTTCTAGCCAACGAATCGTATTGATATCCAAGTTGTTGGTCGGTTCGTCCAGTAACATAATATCAGGTTCTGAAAACAAGACCTGTGCGAGCAAAACCCGCAATTTAAGACCCGGTGCAAGTTCGCTCATCAAGCCAAAGTGCGCTTCGAGCGGAATACCGACACCGAGTAATAGTTCGCCTGCGCGTGACTCTGCTGTGTAACCGTCCATTTCGGCAAATGCGACTTCAAGGTCAGCAACACGCATGCCGTCTTCTTCGCTCATTTCAGGTAAGCTATAAATACGATCGCGTTCTGATTTTACTTGCCACAGTTCCTCGTGACCCATGATAACGGTATCAACGACACTGAATTGCTCATAAGCGAACTGATCCTGCCTCAATTTACCGACGCGCATGTTTGGATCAGTGGATACATTGCCAGACGAGGGCTCTTGGTCGCCGCTGAGGATGCGCATAAACGTCGATTTACCGCAGCCGTTGGCGCCGATCAGACCGTAGCGGTTACCTTCGCCAAATTTCACTGATATGTTTTCGAATAGAGGTTTTGCACCAAATTGCATGGTGATGTTTGAAGCAGAAATCACGTTTACGCACCTGAATAAAAAATAGGCGCGTAATCTACGCGTTTTGGGCGCAAATGACAAAGGAAGATTGCATTTATCCTAAATGTCCTGTTTTGACCCAGATAACGGTTTCTTCATCCACGAACGGGTGGTGAACGCTCATATGTGGATTACGGAGCCAGGCTCCTTTGGGATAACGACCGTGTTCATCACAAAATTCGCCGGACAATACAAATATTTCTTCGCCACCGAGGTGCCTATGAGGCTTAAATTTCTCTTTTGTTGCGATGTTAAAAATATTTGACACGAGGGCGCTATGAATCTAATCTGCTGATGTTAACTATTTTTAACATGGTGGGTGGGTTATGGCATTTCGTGAAAAATCAGCATGGCTGATGTTAATCATTACGTTATTGGTCGGTGGCGGTCTTACTTTTGAGGTTGTGCAGGGCTTTAATTCAACAAGCCAGTGGCCGCCAGCTGTTTCGGTCTTTACACGTTTGACGGTGGGGCTCATTGTGCTGAGTATTGTCGGTCAGATCGCGTTAGCGTTTATTGATCGTAAGTCGGCGAATCGCCCCGCAGATGAACGCGAGAAAACCATTCAACAACGTGCGGATGCCTATTCTGGTATCTTGTTGGGTGTGCTCATTGTTTCTAGTTTAATGACGTACTTGGTGCATCAAGACGGGGATCTTCTGTTTTTGATGGCATTGCTGAGTTTAGTGGTGGCGCAAGCTGCGGAGTACGTTGTAGAAATTATCGGCTATCGACGGGGTTATTAATATGTTGCCCATTGATAACTGTGTGCGTGCTTTGCGCGAACAACACGGTGGAATGACCCAGGCCGAACTCGGGGACAAGGTTAATTTAACGCGTCAGACCATTGCGGCAATTGAACAACGACGTTATTCACCCTCACTTGAAACTGCATTTCTGATAGCGCGCGTTTTTGGGCAACGCCTTGAAGATGTATTCTGGTTTGACGAGAGTGCGACTTCCTAATGCGTTTTTAATCACGCATCGAGCTTTTTAACATAGGCCGCTTGTTTTAAGATGGCTTGAATCATTGTGCAAGGGAGCACTGTATGATTTTGAACATGATTGCCTTAACTTGGCTAGCCGGTTTTACGGCGTTCTTAGGCGCTTTGTTAGCCAAGTGGGAGGGGTCGGCCGAATCTGCGAATAAACAGAAATTAGTGCATGGCGTTGTCGCCATCGGTGGAGGGATCCTCCTTTCCGCGGTTATGTTTGCATTGTTACCGGAGGCCAACAATAACTTGCCCGTCTGGGCTGTCGCGTTGGCATTTATGGCTGGCGGTGTCCTGTTCTGTTTAGTTGACCAATGGCTAGCAAAGCAGGCAAGCCAAGCCTCCCAACTACTGGCAATGTTGTTGGACTTTATTCCAGAAGCTTTGAGTTTGGGTGCGATGTTTGCAATCAAGCCCGAGTTTGGCATGTTACTGGCGCTATTTATCGGTTTGCAAAATCTACCTGAAGGTTTTAATGCCTTTAGGGAACTCCAAGGTTCTAAGTTGTCTGAGAAAAAGCGTTTAGTGGGCTTTTTTCTGGTGGCGTTTATCGGCCCTCTGGCGGCACTCACTGGGCACTGGGTTCTTGCTGATTATACCGAGGCGACAGCTGTTATCATGGCGACTGCTTCAGGTGGTATTCTCTATCTTATCTTTCAAGATATCGCGCCGCAATCGACCATGCCACGTTATTGGACGCCGCCGCTAGGCGCTGTATTTGGATTTATTATTGGTTTATTAGGTAATCAACTACTCGGTTAAAACAAGGAAACGTTAAGTGAAGCCAAGTCAAAAAGGTTTACGCAGAATCATTAATGCGAACCGTTATTCTTTCCGTGGTTTAGTCGCCGCACTCCGAAGTGAAGCTGCATTTAGACAAGAATGTGCGTTGCTTATTATTATTGTCCCCACATTGCTATTTGTTCAGACAGGTTTGATTGCCAAACTGCTATTGATCATCACTTACGGGATTGTGTTGATCACTGAATTATTGAACTCTGCTATTGAAGCGGTCGTTGATCGTATTGGCCCTGACTTTCATGAGCTGAGTGGTAAAGCAAAGGATATTGCCTCGGCAGCGGTTTTCATTTCGATTCTGCTGATGTTAATCACATGGGTGAGTATCTTGTTTTTAGCGCCGAGCTAAACCGTTTAATCGAATTTATCGTAAGAACGACTTTAACAAACCGAAAGGAGTAGTTTCCATGGCCAAAGTATTGTTGATTACAGGCGCCTCTTCGGGGATTGGCGAAGCCACCGCGAAAGAAGCAGTAAAGCAAGGTTACAAGGTTGTGGCAACCGCTCGCAGTGAAGATAAGCTGCAAGCATTGGCAAATGATTTGGGCGCTGAGCACGTATTACCCATTGCGGC
This sequence comes from uncultured Idiomarina sp., assembly GCF_964010655.1. NCBI lineage: Bacteria > Pseudomonadati > Pseudomonadota > Gammaproteobacteria > Alteromonadales > Idiomarinaceae > Idiomarina > uncultured Idiomarina sp. The sequence goes on along the minus strand of NZ_CAXGLS010000011.1, from coordinate 47,220 downwards.
CGATGTAACGGACTATCAGCAACTGGAGCGCGTGGTGCAGCAAACCGTTGATCAGTTTGGTCAACTGGATGCCGTGTTCGCTAATGCGGGCAAAGGATTAAACGCTGCAGGCACTGAAAATGGCGACCCTAACGAGTGGCGCGAAATGATTGATCTTAATATCAATGCGTTACTTTATACCGCCAAGCTTACTTTGCCACACTTAAAGAAATCCACGGGTCACTTTATTATGACCGGTTCGGCAGCCGGTCGCACATCGATTAAAGGCTCTGTCTACGGGGCAAGCAAGTGGTTCGTGCATGGTTTTGCCCAAAACTTAGCGGAAGAGATGCGCGAATGGAGCGGACGCTGCACGGTGATTGCACCGGGTATGGTCAATACGCCGTTCTTTGATGAGCCCAAACCGGATAAATTAGACCCTCAAGATGTCGCCGACGCGGTCTTACATGCGCTTAATGCGCACCCGCGTAACTGTGTTCGCGAAGTGTTCTTAATGCCTGGCTACTAATGCCTATCAACACAGAGAAACAACCTATCGCGTGGAAGAGGCTGCTGATTTTCAGTGGCCTCTTTGTTGTATTAACGGCTCTTGGTTTTTACAGCATTCAGCAGTTTTTCCAAGGTGCCGAGCTACAATTTGATAGCCAGTTATTGCAACCTGCGGTGTTGCTCAGTTTGCTGGCGCTACTAATTGTTTATTTCGCCAGTGACGGATTGCGCCTCTATTTTACTTTACGGGCACTGGGGTATCGTGTGCCGGCAGCGCCAATGACTCGGCTGATTTTTATTAATATGTTTTTTTCCAATGTTACTCCGATGGCGACCGGTGGAGGCTTTGCGCAAGTGTGGTATTTGGCGAAGCAGGGCGTGCCGGTGGGACGTGCGACGGCAGCCACAACGATTCGGACTGTGTTAGCGGTGATTTTTATCTTCACATTTACGCCGGTGTTATTGCTGACACTGCCTGCACTTTCTGACTCAACTTTGTCTAAAGGCATTGGCGGCTCGCTTGCTATATTGGTCACGGCTTACTTAGCATTCTTTGCGATGGTGCTGTTTAAAACCCACTGGCTGATTGCGCCAATCAATGGCGTGCTTAGAGTACTTGCGACAGTCAATTTAATTAGTGCACATAAATGCCGTGTACTTGGCTTTTGGAGCAAACGTGAAATGCTCCGTTTTGCTGGCAGTTTTCGAGATTATTGTAAGGGCAAACCGCTCTATGTGTGGGGCTCTGTGTTTTTCACGGTTGTCTTTTTATTAAGCCTTTTCAGCTTCCCCGCTATTCTATTATGGGGACTCGACTATACGGTTCCTTATTGGCAGTCCGTTGGTCTTTTGGTGGTGACTACCTTTGTCATGTATTTTGCACCAACCCCCGGAGCATCAGGCGTTTCTGAGGGAGTTTTCGGTTCGTTTTTCGCACAGTTTGTGCAAAGTCATCATTTATTATTAATTATCTTTAGCTGGCGCTTTATCACTATTTATTTGGGCATGCTGATTGGCATGGTGACGTTGCAGTATGAGATGTTGGCAAGTCGCAGGAAGGGCGCATGAATAAAAATCAATGGCTGAAGATACTGTTTTACGTCAATGTCGTCATTGTGGGGCTGGTTATCGGCTATAAGATTTATTTGAATTTTAGCCAACCAGAATTTGAAGTAGTACACAGTGAACAGGTCGCCAGCATCAGTAGTCGCTTACAAGGGGATTCAGATTATCAGTTTGCGGTACTCGGCAATATTAACAATTCGATTGGTATCTTTGAGCAGCGGATCATTCCTGAATTAAATCAAGCTGATATCGACTTTGTCGTATCTGCTGGTAATGCGGTCAGCGGTGGTGGAGAGGATAAATATCGCGCGCTCTATGGCAGTCTTTCACACTTGAATAAACCTTATTTGCTCACCTTTGGTGACAATGAATACGACGAGTTTGGTAGTTTTCGCTACTACGAACATTTTGGCCCTCACTTTTTTAGCTTTGTAGCAGACAGCACGCGTTTTATCTTTTTGGATAGTACGGGTAAAACGCCATGGCAGTGGCAGTTGCGTTGGTTGACGGATATTTTGCGCGCCGATGAGTCAAAGCATCGCTTTATTTTTGTATCTCACCCCCCGGTGCAGCCGAAAAACGAGACCTTGTTTGCGACGGAGGATGACTTTTTACAACCATTGGGTTTTCGCTCTGGGCTATTGCAACTGGTCGAGCAGCATTCAGTTGACGCGGTATTTTCCAGTCATTTATCGATTTACGATAAAGTCATGTACAAAGGTACGCCATTTTATATCACGGGTGGTGCAGGTGGCTTAGTACTTAATCACGATAACAGCTTCTACCATTACTTGATGGTGCGTGTAACAGATGCCGGTATCGAGGTGAATGTGAATGAGCTTGAAGTCGGTCAACATCCGGTGCTCAAAATACTCGAAAGCCTCTGGTTCTTTATTTACTCTTTGCTTTATGCAGGCTACATCAACTTTATTCTTATCGTAAGCGCACTGCTACTTGTGAGCGTAAAGCTGTATCAAATGGTGTTCGTGGGCAAGTCTTATTATCCTGATTATGATATCGACCCGAAGCCATGGTTAAGTAAGCCACTAAACATCGTGATGTTCACTAACAACTATTTGCCGTTCATCGGCGGTGTACCTATTTCTATCGAGCGCTTAAGAGTCGGTCTAAAGCATCTGGGTCATAAGATCTCGATCGTAGCACCCAAATACGCGAATGCGCGTACCGATGAAGCGCATGTTATTCGTATGCCCAATTGGTTTTCATTTGGTGAAAACAGTGAATTCCAGTTCGCGCATTTATTTTCACGTGTAGTGAGACAAAAGGTGAAAGCACTCAAGCCTGATATTATTCACGTGCATCATCCGTTCTGGATAGGTTCGCTTGGTGTTTATATGGCTAAGCGTTTGAAAGTACCCGTCGTTTACACCTACCACACACGGCTAGAACACTACGCTCATTATGTCATGCTGCCGGGTAACCTATTTCGGAATATCATCGCGCATATTATGGTGCGCCGTTTTGCCAACAAATGCGATAGTGTGATTGTGCCCACCCAGTCGGTTGAAGAGTATTTGCGTATGATTGGTGTGACGCGACCTATCTACGTACAACCAACGGGTATTGAGTATCAGCGCTTTCAAAAAGTCAGCCACGATAAAATTAAGTCAATAAAAGCGTCACAGTCCATGAATGACGACGAATGTATATTGGTAAGTGTGGCGCGTCTCTCTGACGAGAAAAATATCGACTTCATGATAGACGCGATGGTGGATATCCGTAAGCGTGCCAATAAGTCTGTGCGCCTGCTGCAAATCGGTGAAGGACATCAGCGCGACTATCTGCAACAGCGGATTGATGACAATGGGCTGACTGACTGTGTTCAGTTAGTGGGTGCCGTACCGCCCAAGGACATGCCTGAATGGTATGCGTTGGGTGACTTATTTGTGTTTGCGTCGCAGTCTGAAACTCAAGGTATGGTTATTCTTGAGGCGATGGCTGCGGGTATGCCGGTTGTTGCTGTGCGCTCGAGCGGTATAGAAGATGTCGTCGAAGATGATATTAACGGCTATAAAACGCCTGCAAAACAAGACCGTTGGAGTGAGCAAGTGGTCAAGCTCATCAATGACGATGAGCTTCGTGAGCGACTCGGTAAACAAGCACTTAGGTTCGCTGCGGACTACTCTGTGGAGGCGTTTACTCGCCATGTTGAGTGTGTCTACGGTGAAACTTTAGCGCGATTCAATAATAAGGATAAGCGCGACTAACAAACGAGTTTCTACTGTTCTTTTAGAAACTCGGTTTCGTTACCGTCTGCATTTAATTGTCGGATACGCGACGGAGCGCCGTCCTGATCAAAACTGACCCAGCCGATACCGGAGTGGTTCCAGAGTCGCTCGCCGGCATCACGGCCGGTCGGCAGCCGTGGAGACACGGCGAAACGGCGTCGTTTAGTTAGCCAGTTGAGAGGTGATCGTGGGGAGTATAGCCAGCGGTTCATACGGTCGAGCCACTCTAATAAGGTGTTCGGGAACTCGTTTTTAACGCCACTACTGGTAATTTGCCAGATCGATGATTCGGCTTTTTCGCGTCGTAACTGCACGTCATATACAAATGAATAGTGCACGTCACCCGACAGAATCGTGAACTTTTGCGGTGTGCGTTTGTGGGAAAAGATATTAAGTAAGGTATTGGCGGCACCGTTGTGCGCCATCCAGTTTTCAGCATCGACAACGAGTGGCTTACCCAACGCGGTAAACACCGTTTGGATTGCTTCTATTAGTTTCACGCCAAAAATCGGTGCCGGGGACACTAAAATCACAGCCTCTTGATCCATAATTTGGTGCTGCATCTCCATTAGAGATTCCCAGTCCATTAATCCCGATGGCTTGCGGATGCTACGTTCACTTCGCCAGCGGCGGGTACGGGTATCGAGCACAAGAATTTTGGGTTGCGTGTCTAGGGTGAACTGCCATTGCTCCCAACCCAGCAGTTGCTCAATAAGTTGATCGTGCTCTTCCGGTTGCTCAGTTAATGGCTTTTCAAGTAATCGTGCAGTGGCATCCATAAGGGGGGTTACCACTTCGGGCTGGTTGCCCCAACCTTGAAAAATTAAATAGCCCCACAGCGCGTTGCCGACAATACGTTTTGAAAAAGGATGGTGGTAGGCCGTGAGCTCCCAAGCGGCTGATAAGTTCCAGTCATCGGTCACATCGTGATCGTCAAACATCATATAGCTGATGCTGTGTGCCATGGCACGCGCTGCTTGAGGCAATGTTTTAACGAATTTATCAACGGTTGCCTGTTCATCGGTAAAGCGCTTTTGTTGTTCTTGATTTAACTGCGACGGTTGTTGCACCTTGATTAAACGCCAAGGCGTGGGTGACCAACAGAGCAGATACATGGCGAAGACTTCAGCGGCAGTAATCAGGTGGTTACCCGCGTGTGCTGAGGTAAAAATCGGTTTTTTCACGCCACCAAAAAATTTCTCAGTCAGCGCTTCATTCGCTTTAGTATCCGGTAGCAAGGATTGGCGGCTGTAATAGCCATTTGGGTGTTGAATTAAATCATCCAGTTGATTCAGTTGATCATCGGGCAAAGCCTCATCAGATAGCTTTAGTACTTCAATTAATGCGTGTATGGATGCCAACATCGGGCCGGCGACATCATCAACGTAGACTTGATCCCCTGTGTGCAGAAGAATACCCGCGCGTTTCGAGGGGCGATCGAGGTGTGCCTCAATCTCTTTATCAGCACGTGATAACCCATCATCAGCGGGATGATGAGGGCGGCGACATGAACCATGAAGCAGTTGGTCAATCGTCTCTTTATAAACAAACTGCGGACATGTTTGTCCTGAATAAAGCAAGAAGTCGTGTTGTTCTGATAAACGCTCGTTTTCGGTAGGCCAAACCAGGTCGTAACCGATTCGTTGGTTGTGGGCAAGCGGTTGAGCAGGCTCGACCCTTATCAACATCACATAAGCATGTTTGCCAATAGCAATGACTCGGTCTGTTTGTTTGATATCGACCGGCGTCTCATCGATACTACATTCCACCTGAGGAACATGGTCGCTTTTCGTGACCAGCCACAAGTAAAAATGATCAGACTCAACATGCCGAACTAAGGGACCGCAGAGCAGTTGCGGTAAGTCTTTTAAAGTCGATTCATTCTTCATTTTGGCTTTGTCTCAAGTTAGGCATGTTCGGTCGAAATACTGTTCTATCAAAGTTTCGCAATTCAGGACAGTCTGTTAACTTAATAGTTACAAAATAACAACAAAGGAACTATCTATGAAATACGTACTCAGTGCTGTCGCTGTTAGCGTACTTGTTGCGTGCTCTCCAGCACAAAACGATTCGTCGCAAACAGCCGAAACTCAGCAAGTGGAAAAGCAACAAGCGGAGTCGATGCAAGTGAAGTACCCAGAAACACGCAAAGGGGATACCGTCGATACTTATTTCGATACAAAAGTGAAAGACCCGTATCGTTGGTTAGAAGATGATCGGAGTGCCGAAACCGAAGCGTGGGTAGAAGCGCAAAATGAGGTTACCTTCAATCATTTAGAAAAAATCCCGTTCCGCGACAAAATTGAAAAGCGCCTGACGGAGTTGTGGAATTACGAGAAAGTCAGTGCACCATTCAAAGAGGGTGACTACACCTACTACTATAAGAACGATGGTTTGCAGAACCAATACGTGGTCTATCGTAAGAAGAACGATAGTGACGAAGAAGAAGTGTTCTTGGATCCGAATACCTTCAGCGAAGATGGAACAACGTCATTAGCACAACTGACGTTCAGTGAAGATGGAAAGCTGGCAGCTTATTCGATTTCTGAGGGCGGGAGTGACTGGCGTAAAATTATTGTTATTGATGCTGAAACAAAAGAACGTCTTGAGGACCCACTGGTTGATGTGAAGTTCAGTGGTATCTCTTGGAAAGGTAACGAAGGGTTCTATTATTCAAGCTATGATAAGCCGGAAGGTAGCGAGCTCTCGGCAAAAACTGATCAACATAAGCTGTATTACCATGAGTTAGGTACGCCACAGAGCGATGACGAGCTGGTATTCGGTGGCACGGACGCGCAGAAGCACCGCTATGTGGGCGGCTACGTGACAGACGACAATCAGTTTTTGGTGATCTCTGCCGCTAATTCAACATCAGGCAATAAACTCTTTATCAAAGACTTGAGCAAAGAGGATGCGCCTCTGGTCACTGTGGTTGACGACTATGACTCAGATGTGTCGGTGTTAGATAGTGAAGACGGTAAACTCTATATCGAGACCAACCGTGAAGCGCCTAACGGCCGTGTCGTAGTAGTTGATGCTGGAGCGCCACAAGAAGCGAACTGGAGCGACTTGATCCCTGAAACTGAGCACGTCCTCAACCCAACCACCGGGGCAGGCTACATTTTCGCGGAGTATATGGTCGATGCGGTCTCGCAAGTGAAGCAGTTTGACTACCAAGGTAAAGAAATTCGACAAATCGACTTGCCAGGTGTCGGAAGTGCAGGTGGTTTTGGCGGTAAAGACGACGCTGAAACGTTGTACTACTCATTTACTAATTACAGCACGCCACAAACTATTTATGCTTTGAATCCGGATACTGGCGAATCAACCGTTTATGAAGAGTCGGGCGCGGATTTCGATTCAAGTAACTATGAGTCAAAACAGGTGTTCTACACGTCAAAAGACGGCACTCAGGTGCCGATGATCATTACCTATAAAAAAGGTACGGAGCTCGATGGTAGTAATCCAACAATTCTGTATGGTTACGGTGGTTTTAATATCAGCTTAACGCCTTCGTTCAGCATCGCAAATGCGGCGTGGTTAGAAATGGGCGGTGTTTATGCCGTTGCTAACCTACGCGGTGGTGGTGAGTATGGTAAGGCATGGCACGATGCCGGTACGAAGATGCAAAAGCAGAACGTCTTTGACGACTTTATTGCCGCGGCAGAGTACTTGATTGATGAAGATTACACGTCAAAAGAAAAACTTGCTATCCGTGGCGGTTCCAATGGCGGTCTGTTGGTCGGGGCAACGATGACACAACGTCCTGACTTGTTTGCGGTTGCCTTACCTGCCGTCGGCGTTTTGGATATGTTGCGTTACCATACTTTCACTGCTGGCGCAGGCTGGGCCTACGACTACGGTACAGCAGAGGACAGCAAAGAGATGTTCCAATACTTGCTGAACTACTCGCCCGTTCATAACGTAGAACAAGGTGTGGAGTATCCAGCAACATTGATTACTACCGGTGATCACGATGACCGTGTGGTGCCTGCGCACTCATTTAAGTTTGCCGCAGAGTTGCAGGATAAAGCAGGTGGTGATGCACCGCAGCTGATCCGTATCGAAACAAATGCGGGACATGGTGCAGGCACGCCTGTATCGAAGACCATTGAGCAGTATTCGGATATTTTCGGCTTTACCCTATATCACATGGGTTATCAGTCGCTACCAAACGAATAGGAGGCGTAATGAGAGCGCTATGCAAGTTTGGGACATCGGTATTCGTTTGTTTCATTGGAGCATAGCGCTCGTTTTTGTACTGAATTATTTCTTACTCGAGCCGGGTGAGACAGCGCATCAAATTGCTGGTTATTATGCCTTTGCTTGGCTTATTTTCCGCGTTGTCTGGGGCTTTTTAGGACCTCAACGGGCGAGGTTCAGTGACTTTTTCCAACGCCCTCGCGCATTAAGACTCACATCACGCAGTTAAAACAACGTCAGTTACCTCGAGATGCCGGGCACAATCCGTTAGGTGGAGTCGTTATCTTTGTGCAATGGTGGGGGCGCATTCAATTAATACGCCCAATGATCACAGGTCGGCGCGACTAAGCGTTCTGTGCTATTGACTGAATTTTAGCGACAATCGCTTTAAGCCCATTACCACGGGTCGGCGTAATGTGATTTTCTAAATCCAGTTCTTTGAAGTAACCATCAATATCAAACGCTAAAATTTGCTCAGGTGTCTTATTGTGAAATGCCGCTAATACTAATGTCAGTAGGCCTTGTACGATGACTGCGTCACTGTCGACTTGAAACAATAAACGGCCGTCTTTTTGCTCAGCAATGAGCCACACATTACTTTGACAACCCCGCACAATAAATTCGTCTTTACGAAGCGCCTCGGGGAGACCCGGCAAGCCCTTACCGAGGTCGATAATATACTGGTAGCGTTGCTCCCAATCATCTAAAAACTCGAGATCTTCAATGATTTCATCAGTGCTGGGTAGATTCATCTTCACGTCGACCTTTATTGACTGCTAACAATTAAAAGAATACGCCTGCTTCAAGCTGAGCTTCTTCGGACATCATGTCGCGCGACCACGGTGGATCGAATACCAAATTGACTTGGACGTCCTTCACATGGGGCACTAAGCTCAAGCGATACTCGACATCACCTACGAGTACGGGGCCCATACCGCAACCGGGAGCCGTTAGCGTCATATCAATATCAATGCGTTGCGCATCTTGATCGATGTTGACGGCATAAATCAGTCCTAAAGAGACTAAGTTGATAGGGATCTCTGGATCGAAAATAGTCTCGAGTGCTTCCCATACTTGGGACTCACTAATCTGGCCATCAACAGGCGGCTCGAAGTCAAGCGTCTGCGGCTTACGACCAATCGCATCGGCGTCTGTGCCGTCAATGCGCAACATATTACCCATCCAAGTCACGGTGTAGTTGCCACCTAAGTCTTGGGTTATGTTGACGAATTCGCCTTTAGGGATAATCTTAACTTCGCCCGAGGGTACTTTACGACACTTAACTTCGCGTTGGGTGGTGACCATTTTTTGTTGCATGAATCAGTACCTATTCCTGCACGCTGAAGCTTTCACCACAGCCACACTCATTAACCACGTTAGGGTTATTAAATTTTACCACACCATTGATGCCTTCTTTGACGTAATCAATTTCTGTATTACGCAGGACATCAACGGCATCTTTAGCAATCGCCACGGTGAGTGTGTCATTAACTTGCACCAGCTCATCATCAGCCTCAGCTTCAGGAACCGCATTCAACACGTATGCATAACCAGTACAACCGCTCATTTTGGTCGATAGGCGCAGTATCGCGCCAGGTTGATCAGCTAGTTTGCCCTCAAAATGCTTAATAGCGGTTGGGGTCATGCTAATGAGTTGTTGATTAGGTACAAAAGATTCGACAGACATAATTTACCTCCTGTCGTTACGCTAACATCATTTGTGCTTTTTTGATTGCACTAAACAAGCGATCGATGTCAGCTCGCGTATTATATATTGAGAACGATGCCCGCGCGGTGCCTGGCACGCCTAGCCGTTTCATCAAAGGCTGTGCGCAGTGATCACCGGTACGGATCGCCACGCCTTGTTTATCGAGGATAAAACCAACATCCGCTGGATGAGTGCCTTCGAGCACAAAACTCATCACGCCAATTTTATTTTTCGCGGTACCGATTAAGCGCATACCCTCAATGGTACTCGCACACTCGGTGGCATAGGTCAGCAAATCTTGCTCATGCGCCAAAATTGCATCAGCATCGAACTGCTGTAACCAACGCAAAGCAGCAGCAAGACCGATAACACCAGCGATATTAGGTGTGCCAGCTTCCAACCGGTTGGGTAATTCACCCCAGGTTGCATCTTGATAGGTGACTGTGGCAATCATCTCGCCACCGACCAACCACACAGGCCAGTCTTGTAGTAATTCGTAACGGCCCCACAGCGCGCCAACACCGGTTGGACCAAATACTTTATGACCTGAGAATACGTAAAAATCGCAGCCTATTGCCTGCACGTCAACGGCGCCATGAGCAACACCCTGAGCCCCGTCCACCAAAACCAATGCGTCTACCGCCTTGGCGATTTGGGTCAGCTCTTGAACAGGATTAATGGTGCCCAACGCATTAGAAATATGCGGGAACGCCACAAACGCTGTGCGCTCAGTGACGAGGCCCTCAAATGCCGTGATATCAAGCTCGCCTGCATCATTAATTGGTGCAACCTTAAGTGTGGCTCCTGCCTTTTTACAAGCTTGCTGCCAGGTGACCAGGTTGGCATGGTGTTCCATTTCGGTCACCACAACTTCATCGCCGGCTTCTAAGCGCTGTGCAACACCGTTAGCAATCAAATTAATACTTTCGGTGGTGCCTGAAGTCCAAATCACTTCTTCGGTGCGTGAAGCGTTAAGATAGTGTGCAACGACTTGACGCGCCTCTTCATAACGTCGTGTTGCTTTATCCGATAAAAAATGCGCGCCACGGTGAACATTCGAATTATAAGTCGAATAGTATTCGACTAATGCATCGATAACCGCTTGCGGCTTTTGTGTGGTTGCTGCGTTATCAAGATAAACTAACGGCTGACCGTTAGCTTGTTCTTGCAGCACCGGAAACTGGGCACGAATTTGCTCCACATTCAGGCTCATGAGCGCTCCATCATGTCTTCAAAGCGCTGCTTCAGAATAGGCTGTAACCATTCGGCTAACGCTTCATTTGGCATGTCGAAAACCATCTCTTGGACGAAACCAAAGTTGAGCATCACCAACGCTTTTTGCTTATCAATACCACGCGTTAACAAGTAGTACAGTGCTTCTTCATCTATTTCTGCGACGGTTGCACCGTGAGCACATTGCACGTCATCGGCGTAGATTTCTAGCTCGGGCTTGGTATTAATTTGCGCTCCGCGCGATAGCAGTAGGTTGCGGTTATTCAGCTCTGCTAATGTTTTTTGCGCATCGCGATGAATGTGGATACGACCGTTAAATACAGCTTTCGCTTTATCGCCGATGATACCGCGCGCATTTTCTTCAGTGGTACCATTAGGCATCGCGTGCTCAATCGTACTGTGTAAATCAAAATGCTCTTTGGGTGCTAACAAGTACGCGTTATTAAATTTCGCGTGGGCGTGCTCACCTGCGTGAATAATATCCATGTCTAAACGCGTTAATTGTGAACCGTAACCGATTAACGTGCTATTTAAACGACTTTTATTAGCGAGCTTAAAGTGACTACCGCCGACATGGATCGCTTCACCCTGATGCAGTGCAAAACGATAATGTTCTAAACGTGCATTATCAGCAATATCATACTCAGCAAAGGCGGTATTCAAGCTATGACCCGTACCGCTACCGTGCTCGATTACCGTTGCTTTAGCATTGTCGCCTAAGCTTACCAGCACACGCGTGTGCGACTCGACGTTGTCGGTCGCAAAGTTCACGACCCGGATAGGGCGCTCAATGGTTGCGTTAGCCGCTACCTCGATAACGATCCCCTGTGTCGCGAGTACGTCATTAACCAGTCCAAATAAATGGTGACTTGGTTTTACCTGAGTAAAGACTTGTTCAGCGATGTCCGATTTATCCGTCAAAGAACGAATTGTTAAGCCTTCGGGCAGGTTGAGTGCCGCCAAATCGCTGGTTAAGCGTCCATCAACAAATACTAAGTCGATGGCATCGAGCCCTTTAATCGCGGGCGCTTCTGCTTGCGCATTACTCTCGGTCGGCAACGATAAATCTTCGACCGCGTGCAGCGACGTGTATCGCCACGCTTCGGTGCGACGTCCAGGCCAAGATTGTTCTTTCAGCTTGGCCAGTGCCTCCGCACGTACTGGTGATAACCAATCATCAACGGCGGCGGCACGCTCAATTACGTGGGCTAACCATTGACTCATGCTTTTTCTCCCTCGTCTGCTTGACCTAACCAAGCGTAACCGGATGCTTCAACTTCTTTCGCAAGCTCTGGACCACCACTCTTGACGATTTTACCCTGTGCCAAGATATGCACGTAGTCTGGCTCGATGAAATCAAGTAGGCGCTGATAGTGAGTTACAACGATAAAGCTACGTTCGCCGTCACGTTGGCTATTAACGCCGTTAGCGACCACTTGTAATGCGTCAACGTCGAGTCCCGAGTCTGATTCATCGAGAATCGCCAACTTGGGCTCTAGCATGATTAACTGCATGATTTCGTTGCGCTTTTTCTCGCCGCCCGAGAAACCTTCGTTGACACCACGCTTGAGGAAGTCAAGCGGCAAGTTGACTTGTTTGCACGCTTCTTTCGCTTTCTTCAAAAACTCCGCCGAACTCAGCTCGTCTTCGCCACGCGCTTTACGCATTGCGTTAACAGACTCTTTCATGAACTCCATGTTGCTCACGCCAGGAATCTCGACAGGGTACTGAAATGCTAAGAAGAGACCTGCTTGGGCACGTTCTTCGACTTCCATCTCGAGCAGGTTTGCCCCGTTGAAGGTCACCTCACCTTGTTCCACTTCATAGCCATCACGACCCGACAATACGTAGCCTAAGGTACTTTTACCTGCACCGTTGGGGCCCATGATTGCGTGCACTTCACCTGGTTTAATCTCTAAATTAAGCCCTTTGATAATGGTTTTTTCTTCGACGCGTGCATGTAGATCTTTGATCGTAAGCATTTATTACCCCACTGAACCTTCAAGACTGATTTCAAGCAACTTACCGGCTTCCACGGCGAACTCCATAGGAAGCTCGCGGAATACTTCTTTACAGAAGCCATTCACAATCATTGAGACTGCTTTCTCAGGGTCAAGGCCTCGTTGCTGACATAAAAAGAGCTGGTCATCGCTGACCTTAGATGTTGTTGCTTCGTGTTCAACAATCGCACTCGGATTGCTGCTTTCGATATACGGGAATGTGTGCGCGCCACACTTATCGCCAATGAGTAGCGAGTCACACTCAGTGAAGTTACGCGCGCCTTCGGCACCTGGCCCCATCCGTACCAAACCACGATAGGCATTATTACTGTAGCCCGCTGAAATACCCTTAGAGATGATGGTCGATTTGGTGTTTTTACCCAAGTGAATCATCTTAGTGCCGGTATCGGCTTGTTGTTTACCGCGGGTGAGCGCCACTGAATAGAATTCACCGACACTGTTATCACCTTTAAGAATACAGCTTGGATACTTCCACGTCACAGCAGAACCTGTTTCAACTTGCGTCCAAGAGATCTTGGCGTTTTTCTCGCACAGACCACGCTTGGTAACGAAGTTGTAGATGCCGCCTTTACCGTTTTCATCGCCTGGATACCAGTTTTGTACCGTTGAATATTTGATTTCTGCATCGTCTAAGGCGACGAGCTCTACTACCGCAGCGTGCAACTGATTCTCGTCACGTTGCGGTGCCGTGCAACCTTCGAGGTAGCTTACATAACTGCCTTCTTCGGCAACGATTAATGTACGCTCAAATTGACCTGTATTTTGCTCGTTGATGCGGAAATACGTTGAGAGCTCCATCGGGCAACGAACGCCTTTCGGGATGTACACGAAAGAACCATCAGTAAATACAGCGCTGTTGAGTGCAGCGAAGTAGTTATCGCCGCGCGGCACTACCGTGCCAAGATATTTTTTTACCAAGTCGGGGTACTTGTGCAGTGCTTCAGAAATTGGGCAGAAGATAACACCGGCTTCCTCGAGTTTCTCGCGGAAGGTGGTGACCACGGAAACAGAATCAAACACAGCATCAACCGCCACGCCCGCAAGCATTTCTTGCTCATGCAGAGGAATCCCAAGCTTTTCATAGGTGCGTAATAACTCAGGGTCAACCTCATCCAGTGACTTCGGCTTGTCTTTCATCGACTTCGGCGCAGAGTAATAGGAAATATCTTGATAGTCGATCTTTGGATAATCCACGTGCGCCCACTCGGGCTCGGTTTGCTTGAGCCACGTTCGGTAGGCTTTTAATCGCCATTCAAGCATCCACTCAGGTTCACCTTTAATGGCCGACAGGCGGCGGATGACATCCTCATCTAACCCCTTGGGAAAGGTTTCTGATTCGATTTCTGAGACAAAACCCGCATCATATTTACGTGCGAGTGCCTGATCAATTTGTTCGCTCATGCTTACCACCTTGCTGAACTTAAGATACTTTCATTATAAAATACCCGAGTAAAACACTCAACTTTAAACCGCCCTTCGGGCGCGTATTATATGCTTTTTTAATGCACAAGTCTTTGCTGGGATCGGTGGATGATCATGAAAGGATCGATTGTGGCACGAGAGGAAACAAAAAAGCCGGCGAAAGTGCCGGCTCAATTAAACAGATTCGTTTAAATTACTTGTTGATATCCGTTAAGCGTAGATATGGACGCAATGTTTCATAGCCTTGTGGGAACTTCTTCTGTGCGTCTTCTTCCGATACCGTCGGACGGATAATCACGCGATCGCCCGGCACCCAATCAGCGGGACAAGCCACCTCTTGTGAATCCGTAGTTTGTAGTGCGTCGATCACACGCAGAATTTCCGCAAAATTACGGCCTACCGTCATCGGGTAAGTCATGGTTAAACGAATTTTCTGATCGGGATCGATAATAAATACTGAACGTACCGTTGCCGTTTGGCTTTCACCCGGGTGGATCATATCGTAGAGTTCAGCTACTTTGCGCTCTTGGTCGGCAACGATCGGGAACTCAAGTAATGTGTTTTGAGTGTCGTTGACGTCATTAATCCAGCCTTTGTGTGCGTCGACTGTATCCGTGGATAAGCCCAGTGGCTTCACATTACGCTTTTCAAATTCAGGCGCTAGCTGAGCTGTTCGGCCCATCTCGGTGGTACACACGGGGGTATAATCGGCTGGATGGCTAAAAAAGAAGACCCAAGAGCCTTTTGCCCAATCATGGAAGTCGATTTTGCCTTGAGTGGTTTCAATTTCAAAGTTTGGTGCTGTATCGCCAATTCGTAAACCCATTGCTGTTCTCCTTACATTAAATACTGCATTCATTACAAATATCGGTGATCGGCATGTATGCAAAACTTCTTGCCAACAATGTCCGTGCTTGTTGCTGACAGTAATACCGACGTGTCACATGTGTGTGTGAACGTAAACGACCTTTGAGTACATTATTACCGACATCGGTCAGTAACGGATTATCGGGATCAGTAGTTGGCCCCAATGCACGAGCCTTGAGCTCCTCAGGTAACGCGAGCACAGGCACTGTCGCAGAGAGCTGAGCCGCCATAAAAAAAGCGATCGAATAGCGTTCGACACCTTGCTTTGGACTTTCAACTTTATGATTAGTTGCCTTTAAAAAGCCATTTGATGCAAGTTCTAGCAGTTCACCAATATTGACAACAAAAGCGCCGGGAATAGGCTCCACAGCTATCCATTGACCGTTGCGTTCAACCTTAAGCCCACTTTGCTCATCTTGCATGACCAACGTTAAGTAACCTGGATCTTTGTGCGCTCCGACTCCTTGCTGTGGCGTATGTTGACCAGGGTAGCGAATCAATTTGGCGTGGGTATAAGGCTGCTTACCTATTGTGTGATCGAGGGCATGCGCTTCAACACCTAACGACGCACATAATCTTTGTAATAGATTAACGGTGATGTCGCTCAACTGATCTTGTAGCTTCGTTAACGACGGCTTTAACGCCGGCATACTGGTTGGCCATAGATTAGGCCCAATCAGCTTTTGCCAAGGTTGCGACAATGCTGAGTCAGGAATTGCCTGTTCTTCGTTCATCCAGTCAAACTGCTCACGCGCATCGAGTCGACCTGCAGTCATCTCACTGCCCATCGCGTTATAGCCACGAAAGTGTGGTGAGTGAATCATATCGACTGACTGTTTTTGTTGTGCAGAGAGTTGAAAAAACTCACGGCTTAGCCGCAAATAGTCTTGCTGACTCTCGTGACTGATACCGTGATCAACTAAATAAAAGAAGCCTACATCACTGGCAGCGCGACGAAGTTCAGCTAATCCAGACTCAGATTCAAGCGCAGTCATTGAGATGACGGGTAATGTCGGTGCATTCATAAGCGCCTCCTTTAAATTTAATGACGCTCAATATATGACGCACGGTATACTTTATAAACGAACGAATGTTTCTATATTAGATTGAAACGCTATATTCACTGCTATATTCTGTTTTGCTGAATATTGAATCAAAAACCATTGAGCAAAAGGAACCTGCGTTCTGATGTTTACATCCTTAACTCCGCCTGAATCATTGTATGTAAAAAAGCTTTTATCGATGATTGAGGCGACTCAAGCAGGCACATGGGAATGGAACGTACAAACCGGCGAGTGTCGTTTTAACAAACGCTGGGCTGAAATCATTGGCTATCAACTAGATGAGCTAGCGCCGACCATTGATAGTTGGCTGCAACATTCACACCCCGAAGATTTGGTGCTATCGAATCAGCGCTTACAGGATCATTTTGCGGGTCGATCACCGTTTTATGAATGTGAAGCGCGTATGCGTCACAAAGACGGACATTGGGTGTGGGTACGCGATTCGGGACGATGTGAGACGTGGACCGACGACGGCAAACCTGAATGGGTCATTGGAAGTCATATTGAAATTACCCATCTGGTTGAGTTGCGACATCGCTTTTCGACGATTGCTTCGTTAATTCCAGGTGTCGTCTATGAGTTTCAGCAGTTTAAAGATGGTCGCACACGATTCCCATACGCGAGCGCAGGCATTAAAGAAATTTATGGCGTCGAACCGGAGCACGTCATTGAGGATGCATCGGCGGTTTTTGAAACCCTTCACCCGGACGATATGCCTCACATCACAGAAACTATCGCAGAATCGCGTGCCAATATGACTGATTGGATCTGTGAATATCGCGTGGTCGTGGATGGTAAAGAGCGCTGGGTATTCGGGCAAGCTCGACCGGTTTATAAAACGAACGACTCGATTAGCTGGTACGGCATGATTGTCGATATCTCTGAGCGTAAAATGATGGAACTCGAGCTCGAACGCAGTCGGCGGAATTTAAAACAAGCGCAAGCGTTAACCAAACTTGGCCACTGGGAAGCCAACCTTAAAGAAAAAACAATCTATTGGTCAGACATGATTTATACCATTCTGGGTTGGCAAAAAAAGCCAGAAAGTCGTGATTTTCATTTCTTTAGAGAGCGCTCCCATCCTGATGATCTTGAACAAATTCTGCAAGCCGAGCATGACTTAAAGCCGGGTCACACGGTTGATATTCAGCATCGCATCCAACACACCGATGGGCATTATCTATGGGTGCGGCAGATCGTGGAAATGGAAGCTGACGGTGAAATGGTGTTGGGTACACTCAGGGATATTACCGAGGAAAAAGAACTCGAGTTGAAACTGAAAGAACAAGCTGAACGTGACCCGTTAACGGGCGCTTACAATCGACGTTTCTTTACCGAGGCTTTAGAAACATTGGTGTATCGAAGTGAGCGCTACGAAGAATCCTTGGCGATCGTCACGTTTGATATCGATCATTTTAAGCGAATTAATGATAACTTTGGTCATGAAGCGGGTGATCGCGTATTAATTGAGTTGGTGCAGACACTCGGCGGGTTGGTACGGGAAAGCGATATCTTTGCGCGTACTGGCGGTGAAGAGTTTTCGCTTTTGTTACCCAATCAGACGCTGCAACAAGCAACCCGTACTGCTGAGCGATTCCGCGCCGCTTTAGAGGCGTTAGTGATTCGATCTGAGGGTCATGAAATTCAAGTGACAGCGTCGTTTGGCGTTGCTATTCACCACAATGGCGCGACACATAATGAAGTGCTGCGTCACGCTGACAAGGCACTGTATGCCGCGAAAAGTCGCGGACGTAATTGTGTGGTGAGCTAAGCTACGCGAGGTTTGAGTTGTTTGATGCTCGCTTGGCTGTTGAGCCATGAAGGCACATCTAATAGTTCCCAATCGCCATTTTCGTGCTCAATGATAGCGCTGCAGGAGTCTTGCCAATCACCGGTATTTAAGTAGTGCGTGTTATTAAAATGGCGCTCAGCAGGCACATGAATATGTCCGCATATCACGCCATCATAACCTTTACGCTCTGCGTAGGCGGTCGCAGCATGTTGGTAACGGTGAACATATTTTAATGCTTGCGAAGAACGCGACTTTACCGCTTTGGCTAGGCTCCAATAGACATAACCCTTTCGAGAGCGCCAACGATTAAAGCAACGGTTAATTTTAAGCAACCCTTCATAGATGTTATCGCCAACCCAATTGAGCAGGCGGTGTCCTCTTACTTGATTATCAAATTGATCCCCGTGCATTACGATATAACGGCGACCATTTAACGCTTGGTAATCATAGGTGTTGGTCAACTGGATATTGACGATACCCTTATCAAAGGGGTAGTCGTCGAGTAGCTGGCGTAAGCCACCATCGTGATTGCCTGTAATATAAATTACCTGTACGCCTTCTTGCGCCTGCTTGAGCAGTTTTCGGATCACTTTAATATGCGACTCATCCAGCCCTTGGCCTTTGCTACGGATCGCCCATAAATCAATGATATCGCCCACCAATACTAATTTTTTAAAGCGAATATGCTTTAAAAACTCAAGTAGCAGTTCACAATGACTGGTGGATGAACCGAGGTGAATATCAGAAAGAAACAGCGTATTAACCGATGGCTTGTGTTTGCTCATGTTCAGCCTCCCGATGATGAACGCTGAAAAAATAGCCCGTAAAGATGACAGCCCGTTTAATAACGCATGACAAATCTGTGAATAAAATAGACCGTTCAGCCCTGGCTGTGTAAAATCTGGTGCGTTTTATGAACTGATTTGTAAGGTAAGAGAGACTATTATGGGCCGCGCCTATCAAAACCGAAAAGAATCCATTGCAAAAACAGCGACCGCAAAAAGCCGTGTTTACAGTCGCTTTGGTCGCGAAATTTATGTCTGTGCAAAACAAAGTGGGCCCGACCCTGATGCGAACTTGGCATTACGGAGCTTGATTGACCGGGCTAAAAAAGAGCAAGTGCCGTCTCACGTAATTGATAAAGCGCTTGATAAAGCTCAGGGCGGTGCGGGTGAAGACTTTTCACCGGCTCGTTACGAGGGTTATGGACCCAGTAACTGTATGGTTATCGTCGAGTGTCTTACGGATAACCCAAACCGCACGTTTGGTGAGGTGCGCAACTGCTTCACGAAAAGCAAATGTAAGATTGGTGAGCAGGGCAGTGTCATGCACTCGTTCGAACATTGTGCGATTTTTGCGTTCAAACATGACAACGAAGATGACGTGCTAGAGGCATTGATGGAAGCCGATGTGGATGTGGGCGACGTGGAGTTTGATGACGGTGTTGTTACTGTATTTGCTCCCCATACCGAATATGCAGCTACGCGCCAAGCATTAACCGCTGCTTTCGCCGATATTGACTTTGACACGGACGAAATTCAATTTGTTCCTCATGTCACGACCGAAATTGCGGAAGATGACATGCCGATGTTTGAGCGTTTGATGGATATGCTTAACGATTGTGATGATGTGCAAAACATCTATCACAATGCTGAGGTATAAAAGGCTCTGTTGATACAGGTCAAGCCTCGCTGATCTCAAACTCGTTATGCTTCATGGGTCATCTAAAAGTAGGAGTGACCCATGAAGCGTTTAACTTCCGCCGTTGCACTTGCAACACTTTTCGCCGCATCTTTCGCTCAAGCGCAAGACTTTTCAATTAATGTGGGCGCTATTTCAGTGATTCCTGATGATAGCAGCAGCTCATTAAATACCGTAGAGCAAGTGGCAGGACTACCTGCTAATTCAACCGGTGTCGCCGTAAACACTAACACCCAGCTCGGTCTGACTTTTGACTATCAGTGGGAAAATGGTTGGGGTCTTGAATTGGTAGCAGCGACGCCATTCGCGCACGACATCTACGGTTCGGGTACGTTGAGTGGCTTATCAATTGGTAAGACCAAACATTTACCGCCGACCTTATTCGTGCAATACCATTGGGATACTGGCGTACAAGGACTTGAGCCCTTTGTTGGCGTAGGTGTTAACTACACCACGTTTTTCGATGACCAGGCATCGAGCGAGCTAACCCAAACGTTACAAACACTCGGTGTAGCGGGCGCTGACGACTCCGTAGATTTGGCGTTGTCGAACTCTTGGGGAGCCGCAATACAAGCGGGTGTCAACTGGAAGCTATCAGAACAATGGGGCGCGCAGTTAATGGTAAGCCATATCGATATTGATACCACAGCGTCGGTTCGTTTAAATGGTAGTACAATTGAGCAGACGGATGTAGCAATTGACCCTTATGTAGCGATGATTGCTCTACGTTATACCTTCTAGTTGTCATTTTACTGTCATACTGTAATCGCTTGGTCGCGCTATTCTGTATATTAAATAGATAAGCGGCCAGGCGTTTTTGTATGAAGTTCTATTTTAAAGAGTTGAGTTGGCTTTCGTTTAACGAGCGCGTGCTTCAAGAAGCCAATGACGAGGAAGTGCCCGTTATCGAACGGGTAAGATTCCTTGGTATATTTTCCTCTAACATGGACGAGTTTTTTCAGGTCCGTGTCGCCGACGTGCGTCGACGAATTTTCTTTGCTCAAACCGATGCACAGCGTAAAGACAGCGAACGTCTACTGCATCTTATCCAACAAAAGGTAGTGCAGTTACAGGAACAGTTCGAGCTGATTCACCGTAAAGTGATAAAAGCGTTGCGGGCTGAAAATATTATTTGGGCCTCTGGTGAGCAGGTTACAGAAGACGAAAAGGCAGGCTTACGGGAATATTTTGATAACAAAATAAAGCCACAAATTGTTCCCATCCTTATCAACGACACGACTGATTTAGTTAAAGTCATAAACGAAGACAAAACTTATTTACTGGCGCAATTGCAGCAATCTGGGCAACGTAAGTACGCTGCGGTGCAGATCCCCTCTCATGAGTTATCGCGTTTTGTTATTTTGCCTAAAAAGCGTGATAGTAAGTTGCGTAAAGTACTATTTTTAGATGATGTTGTTTTACTCAATTTGGCCAGTTTGTTTAAAGGCATCGTGCCGTTTCAGTCTATCATTGCCTTTTCTTTCAAAATGACCCGTGATGCAGAGTACCGCCCCTCTGATGATATTGAGCAGAGTTTACTTGAACGTATGGAAGAAGGCTTAAAACAGCGCGAAAAAGCGGACCCGGTCAGGCTTGTCTATGATCGTGCAATGCCAATTCATATGTTGAACCTGTTGAGTAAGAAACTGCATCTCAATCAGTACGATGCCATGGTTGCGGGCGGGCGCTATCGTAATACGAAAGACTTTCTAAGTTTTGAAAACTTAGGTGGCAAAAAGCTCGAGCACCCACCGATTCCCGCACTGAAGCACCCGCGTTTTGAGCAGGCTGACAATGTATTTGATGCGATTAAGCGTAATGACATTTTACTCTACTACCCGTATCACCGGTTTGCACATTTTACTGAGGTAATTCGCCAGGCCTGTTATGACCCTCATGTATTAAAAATTCACATGTGTATTTACCGTGTTGCGCCTAATTCTAGGATTATTCATTCGCTCATGGAGGCTGTGCAAAATGGAAAGAAAGTCACTGTGATGGTCGAGCTGCAAGCGCGGTTTGACGAGGAGGCTAATATAGAATGGGCGAAGGAACTGACTGAATCGGGTGTGAAAGTGATTTTTGGTCTGCAAGGGCTCAAAGTGCACTCGAAGTTATTATTGATACATCGGCAAGAGGATCATGCTATTCGTCGTTATGGTGTTATTGGAACGGGGAACTTTCATGAAAAAACAGCAAAGCTCTATACCGACTTTAGCTTGTTTACTTGTCATCCTGAGATCTGCTCAGACATTGAGAATGTGTTTAATTATCTCGAGCAACCCTATCGTTTTTACCCTTGGCACCAGTTGTTGGTGGCACCGAATAATCTGCGCACCCGAATTAACGAACTTATTGAGCGGGAAATTAACCACGCAAAGAATGGCAAGCCCGCGGAAATTTTTCTAAAGCTGAACAACCTAGTTGATAATGCGCTGATCGTACAACTCTACCGAGCGAGTCGCGCAGGCGTAAAAATTCGGTGTATTGTGCGCGGAATGTGTACGCTGCGACCGAATGTGCCTAAGCTCAGCGAAAATATCGAAATCATTAGTATTATTGATCGGTTTTTAGAGCATGCGCGTGTCTATATCTTTGGTAACGATGGTGATACAAAGGTCTTTATTTCGTCGGCTGATTTGATGACACGTAATGTCGATCATCGTGTTGAGGTCGCATGTCCCATATACGATCACACGGCACAACAAGATATACTGACGATTATGGACATGCAGTGGCGCGATAACATCAAAGCACGCCGCATCGATGCGGAACAAGTGAATGAGTATGTCACTCCAGTGTCTGAGCGTGGCAAAATCCCTCGTCGCAAGCGCTTGAGGTCACAGTTAAAAATACATGACTACTTTAAAAGCAGAGCCTATGACTCAAACAAATGACACGCAGCGGCTAACGTCTGACAGTCGAGAACACTTGGCGGCGCTTGATTTAGGCTCCAATAGCTTTCACTTGATCATTGGTCGAGTCATTGAGGGGCAAATTCAACCCATACATAAATTTAAGCAGCGAGTATCGTTGGCGGAAGGGTTAGTCAATAAGGGGATTAGTGTTGAGGCCTTTGATCGAGGCTTAGATGCGTTATCCCAATTTGCTATGCATTTACGAGATTTTGCGCCTGAACGCGTCCGTGTCGTGGCGACTCATACGTTGCGAGAAGCCAATAATCGCAAGGAGTTTATCCAGGCGGCTCGCCAGTTACTGCCGTTTCCAATTGAGGTCATTTCGGGTCGAGAGGAGGCGCGACTCATATACTTGGGTGTGGCACAAGCAGTTCCGTTTCGTGGTGTACGACTGATTATCGACATTGGCGGTGGTAGTACTGAATTTGCCGTGGGCCACGCTGAGGAACCAGAATTATTATTATCAAAAAGTTTTGGTAGTTTAGTGGTTTCTGAGCGCTTTTTTGCAAAAGGAAAAGTCACTCCCAAGCGTTTTAATAAGGCCGTATTGAGTGTGAAGCAGGAGCTTGAGCCGTTTAGTAAACAGCTTAAGAAAGCACGAGCCGAACAGGTATTAGGTACCTCAGGAACGATCAAGGCGCTGGCTAAGTGGATTCACGGTAGCACAGACGGTGATCTCACGATTACGCTCAAAGCATTGCATCAATTACGCGATAGGCTTTTAACTTTAAGGCATATATCGGAGATTAACTCGAGTGATGTTGAACAGCAGCGTATCCCCTCGATAGTCGGCGGGTTAGCAGTGCTTATCGCTGTCTGTGAAGAGATCGGTATTGATGAGCTCAGTTCTGTTGATGCAGCCTTGCGCGAGGGTGTGCTATTTGAACTTGCTGAACAGGCTGTATTTCACAAAGATATACGGTATAAGACGATTCAAAGTATGGCGGTTCGTTATCAAGTCGATGAAGCACAAGCCAAGCGGGTCCTTTCCTCGGCAGAGCTAATACTGGAAGGCGTAGGCAATACATGGCAACTTAATACACCCGATATCCGATTATTATTGGCCGGTGCGTGTAGCCTACATGAAGTAGGTATGAACATTAGCTCAAGCGGCATTCAAAAGCATTCAGGTTATATTCTAGCGAATGCCTATATGCCTGGATTTAGCTCTGATGAACAGCGTGTGTTGGCGATGTTGTGTCGTTATTATCGTAAAAAAATCATCGCTGAAGAGTTGACCGATTTTGCTCAGTTCGAGCATTTTACGGTGGCGCGCATGATAGTGGTGATACGCTTAGCTGTATTGCTTAATGCGAGTCGGCAAACTCACGAGGCGTTATGTTCGGTCTCGTTGAAGGGAGCAAAACTGATTCTTACCCTACAAGGGCCATTGGCAAAAAGTGCTATTTTAGAGGCCGATATTGCTCGCGAAAACAAGCACCTGAGTGTTTTAGGGTACCAATTGATCATCGCTTAACTAACGCAAGCCACGGGTTCAGATCAAATCTTTGGTTAACTTTTGATCGGGATCAAATCATTTCCGACGCAAATTGGATAACGTGCCTTCTGAAATACTGCCGTCCGGGCAGCTATTTGAGTCAATTTGCGGAGGACTTGTGCAGGTACTTGTCTCAGTCACTAAACCAATTCAATTGTTTTTTAACAGTCTGCGCTTTAGAAATAAGTTTATCATTACCGGAATATTATTATTTCTACCCGTGATCGTGCTGAGCCTGCTCATGATGTGGGACTCTTATCAGCGTCAACAAGCGGCGATCAGTGGACAGGCAATGGATATCAGCGACCCAAAGCAGGTAATTCTTTGGAACGCGGTTATGCTGGCCGGGATGGTCTTGGTGCAGTTGGTTGTCTTTACAGCAATGTATACTGGTATCAAGCGCTCTCTGGCTGAAGCGAATCGAATTTCAAATGCCCTGGCAAACGGCGATCTTAATAATACTGCCCAGCTCAAGGGGAGCGACGAGCTAGCACGACTCACCGAGCGACTCAACACGATTTCTGTTGAGACAAGCTATTCCGTACACGCGATCCGGACTGCAAGTGATGGTTTAAACCGTCTCGGGACGGCCAATTACGATGCAAACAAGGCGCTGGCAGAAAAAACGAAGCAACAGGCAGACACGATGTATCAGGTGTCGGCAGCGGCAGAACAAATGACGGCAGCTATTAATGAGGTATCAGAGTCGACACAGCGTGCAGCAACCAGTGCACATGAGAGCCTTAATGCTGCTAGCGGAGGACGTGAACGTGTTCAACAGTTAGCGCAACACAACATTACGTTAAGCGAAGATATTCTTCATTCTCAATCGGTTATCAAGAGTCTCTCTGAGGATAGCAAAGCCATCGGCACGATCTTAACCACTATCAATGACATTGCTGAGCAAACCAATTTACTGGCTCTTAACGCCGCTATCGAAGCAGCGCGAGCAGGGGAGACAGGACGTGGCTTTGCGGTAGTCGCTGATGAAGTGCGTAAGCTTGCTCATCGAGTACAAACATCAACCGGCGAGATCCAAAGTGTGGTGGAGCGTTTGGAGCAAAATACTCAGCAAGCGGTGAGCAGTCTCAACAATAATGCGCAACAAGCAGAGCGAGCTAAGTTATCAGCTGAAGAGGCGGAAGCTGCACTCGATACGATAGTCACTTTCACTCATCAGATTACTGACCTTAATACTCAAGTTGCTTCTGCGACTGAGCAGCAGGCAATGACGACGGCGACGATCAAAGAAGCGATTACTACTGCAACCGATGCAGCGAAAGAGGTCGACAGCTACTCTCAACATGCGCTTGAAAGCGCTGCGCAGTTAACAACGCTCGGCGGTGAGATACAATCATTAGGCGACCGCTATTCAGTCGACGCGCAAATAATCGAATCACGTCTGGCGCAGCAGGAAAAGCTAATTGAATGGTCGTCGCAATTTGACGTAGGCATTGAGGAGATTAATCGTCAGCACCAGCGATTGATTTACATTGCTAATGAGTTGTACCGAATACAGCAGCGAGGTGGCGACCGTCAGGCGGTCGAACGGCTGTTGAGCTCGTTGATTAACTACACTGCGACTCATTTTAGTTACGAAGAACTGTTGATGGAGCGCCACGACTACCCCGACCTGGATGCACATAAACACAAGCATCAGCAGTTGGTGCAGCAAGTCGTTGATTTTCGTAACCGTATCGAGCGGGGCGACCAAGTGGTCGGTGAGTTGCTCGAATTTGTGAAGCGTTGGCTATTGCAGCACATTCAGCACAGTGATAAAGCCTATCAAGCCCACCTGAATGATCGAGGGGTTCATTAACCCCTCGTCAATCTATCTACGTGGTTAAAAAGCGCTGATACCCGTTTGACTGCGACCTAAGATCAGTGCATGCACATCGTGGGTTCCCTCGTAGGTATTAACCGATTCGAGATTCATAACGTGACGTATCACATGATACTCATCGGAAATACCGTTCCCGCCATGCATATCACGCGCTTGACGAGCGATATCCAGCGCTTTGCCACAGTTATTGCGTTTAATAAGCGAAATAGCCGTTGGGTTAAGTGCGTCTAAATCGAGTTGACGACCCGCCTGAAGCGCTGCAAGCAAGCCCAAGCTTATCTCCGTTTGCATATCGGCTAACTTTTTTTGGATAAGTTGGTTTGCTGCCAACGGACGTCCAAACTGCTCACGGTCCAAGGTGTATTGACGCGCTGCATGCCAACAAAATTCGGCAGCACCCATGGCTCCCCAAGCGATACCGTATCGTGCTTTATTGAGACAGCTGAACGGTCCCTTCAACCCGCGCACATTAGGAAGTCGTTGTTCTTCGCTGACTTCAACCTCATCCATTACAATTTCACCGGTAATCGATGCGCGTAATGAAAACTTACCCTCGATTTCCGGTGTAGATAAGCCTTTCATGCCTCGTTCTAAAATGAAGCCGACAATATCGTTTTCGAGTTTAGCCCAGATAACAAACACATCAGCGATAGGTGAATTAGTAATCCACATTTTTGAACCCGTTATGCGATAACCCGCCTCGGTTTTTATCGCCTTAGTTCGCATACTCGCAGGATCAGAGCCCGCGTCAGGCTCCGTCAAACCAAAGCTTCCGATCCATTCGCCAGTTGCCAGTTTAGGGAGGTATTTTTTACGTTGCTGTTCGTTCCCGAAGGCGTAAATAGGATGCATGACGAGCGAGGATTGAACGCTCATCGCACTGCGGTAACCACTATCGACGCGTTCGATTTCCCGAGCAATTAAGCCATAACTGACGTGATTTACACCGGCACCACCGTATGCTTCTGGAATGGTCGCACCGAGCAAGCCTAACTGACCGAGCTCTTGCATAATCTCACGATCAAAGCGTTCTTCGCGAAATGCAGATTGAACGCGAGGCATCAGCCTCGCCTGCGCATATTGATGAGCTGTTTTCTGTATTAACAGCTCTTCTTCAGTCAGTTGATGGCGTAAGTTCAGTGGATCTGACCAATCAAACGCAGGTTGTGGCATGATACCTCTCTTAAGTTTTAGTTCGCCATTTGTTTAAGTTCAGCTGGCGCTTGGATAAATAGAATCGACTGTTTGGTGTCGATGATATCCTTTTGTTTTAACGAGGAAAATACGCGGCTCACAGTTTCTACTGCTAAACCAAGGTAGTTCGCAATGTCAGTACGTGTCATGGGAAGTTTAAACTCATGACGGGAGAAGCCATGTTCATAAAGGTGGTCTGAAAGACCCATTATAAATGAAGCAACCCGCTGTTCAGCTGTTGTATTGACCACGTTTAGATAATGCGTGTTACGTTGACCAATGCGATGACTGAGGAGTCTCAAGAGATTTTTATCAACACCGGTGAAGTTTTGTGCGAATAACCGGTTAAGCTTTATTTCGCACAACATCGAGGTTTCCATCGCTTCGCAGTAGGTCACCGCGGCACCATTAGAAATAGACTCCATGCCAATGATATCGCCGGTTAAATGGAAACTGGTGATTTGTTGCTTACCTTCGCTATCGATGGTGTAGCATTTCACGGAACCACTCTTTACCGCAAATAGTGAGTTAAGCGGTTGGTCAGGGCTGTATACCATATCACGCTTGCTATATACGTGAGGCTCACGGCTGCTTTTATCCAATTTATCGATCTCGCTCGAGACAAGACCTGCGGGCACGCATATAGATTGCATACTGCATTGGTTACATTGGATTGGGTTTCTCATACCTAACTCGCTTCGACGGTGATTCATGCGGCACATCTGACGTCCCCTTAACACCTATTGGTGTTGATATAGATCAGTATTAATCGTGATGCAGAGCGTAGCAAAAGCCTGCTTTGCAAAACTTGATCTATATCAAGTTGGTTATAAATTATCCGCTATCCTTATATTACACGAGAATAACGCATTTGATGAATATTTAAATACTCATCGAAGCAGCTAGCAATTGTGCGTACAAGTAATTTGCCTGGGTTCGTGATAACCAAATGCTCTTCGGATAGCTTGACTAGCCCGTCATCAATAAATGGCTGTAGGCGCTGAAGCTCGTCGTGAAAGTGTTGAGAAAAGCTATTTAAAGACCACCGAGTCGAAAATTGTTGAAGATTGACTTCAAATTCACACAGTAATTGTTTTATCAGATCACCGCGAATTTTATCTTCAGTGGTCGAGTGATAACCTTTAACGATGGGCAACTTATTTTTGATAAGCGCATTATAGTAGCTTTTTAAATCTTTTTCATTTTGCCAGTAATGCCCATCAATATGAGAAATAGAAGATACACCGAGCCCAAGTACTGCACTCTGATCCTTAGTGACATACCCTTGGAAGTTACGTGTGAGTCTTCCCTCTCGCTGCGCAATCGCCAGTTTGTCGTTGGGTTTTGCAAAATGGTCCATACCGATGAATTGATAATCCAGTCCTGTCAGGTGTTCGATGGCCTGTTTAAATAAACCTAACTTTTGCGCTGCCTTGGGTAACCAGCTCTCTTTTATTTTGCGCTGTGCTGCGAATCGCTCGGGTAAGTGAGCATAGTTAAATAGCGATATGCGGTCGGGACTTAGGCGTTCAACTAAAGCCAGTGTATGTGCGAAACGGGCTTCTGTTTGCAGAGGCAGTCCATAGATTAGGTCAAAGCTAATCGACTCAAATCCGAGTGAGCGAGCATGATTGACTTGGTCAGCAACAAGCTCATAAGACTGAGTACGATGGATAGCGACTTGAACATCATTATCGAAATCTTGAATGCCGAAGCTTAAGCGGTTAAAACCTAGCGCCCTTAAGACACTGAGCTTATCATTATCACATTGGCGTGGATCGACTTCGATACTCAGTTCATCTATTGCTTGATTTGAACTGACGTCTTTAATTAACGCCATTAAACGTCTTAGTTGTGGCGTGTTCAAAAAGGTTGGCGTGCCGCCTCCCAAGTGCACACTGGCGATATCCTTTTTAGCGAGCACACTGCGATATAATTCTAACTCAGTGCCAAGCGCATCAAGGTATTCGTCTGCTTTATATTGATGCCGAGTAATCACTTTATTACAACCACAGTAATAACAAAGTGAAGCGCAAAACGGTAGATGGATATAGAGCGAGATCGGCTTTTGATACTCGGCAACGACGTTTTGACAAGTCGCCGTATTAACGGACTCATGAAAGCTTAACGCGGTTGGATAAGACGTATATCTCGGTCCGTTAATATTGTACTTTTTTAACCAGTTCCATTCCCAGTGTTGCATACTGCACCTCTCGTTCTATCAATACGATGGCAGTTTAGCAGTTAAGTGTGGTGGGTTTAGACCCACCCTTGATTTGCATCAAGGGTGGTTTAAAA
Source organism: uncultured Idiomarina sp. (assembly GCF_964010655.1). Classification (NCBI taxonomy): domain Bacteria; kingdom Pseudomonadati; phylum Pseudomonadota; class Gammaproteobacteria; order Alteromonadales; family Idiomarinaceae; genus Idiomarina; species uncultured Idiomarina sp. The sequence goes on along the minus strand of NZ_CAXGLS010000011.1, from coordinate 17,655 downwards.
ACGTTCAAACATGCTCTTTAGACTCTTTATATTCATCAAGGCACGCGAGCCATACAGCAACAACAAGTAAGATACTTCCCACAGTAATGCGCAGCCACATGGGTAACGGTATAAACCAAGAAATAAGATATCCACTTGCCATCATAAGGATGGCAATAATCTTATTGCGACGCCGTATTTGTCGATGTTCGCGCCAGGCAATCAAATCAGGGCCGTATTTAGGATGGTTTAACAGCCAAGTTTCCAGTTGTGGCCAGCCTTTACTGGCGGCCCATAAAGCGACAATAAGAAATGGCACCGTGGGCATGACCGGCAACGCAAGGCCGATGATGCCCAACAAGACAAATAAAATAGCAATACAACGCCAGACTGTGATGTACATCCACTTCATGGTAAACGCTCTATTTTTACGGTAGCCCGAGTTTACGCAAAAGGGGCTACTAACACCAGTAGCGCTACTTCATGAAACGAATAGCCAATGGGTAATCCTTGATAATGCCTTCTTTAGCATTTTTAGCGCCGAGAATGACGAATATGATTGAAAGCAACCCAAGAATGACGATGGGAATAAAAGTGAGTCCTAACGTGAATACTGCAAGCACTAAAAGTACGCTGGTATATATAGTAATACTCAGCAACCAGTTGAAAATGACCTTACCGTGAGCATCGATATAAGGATCTTCTCGTTTCATTATCCACATAATCATGGGGGCTAGTAATCCGATTAATGGAAGAATAAAAGTAGCGAACTGAGACAGGTGCATAAAAAATGCGTAGGTTTTTTCATCTTCAGTTAATTTTCGCAGATCATCGAATTCAGATTTGGAAGAGAGTTCGCTCTCACGACTCAGCTTCTCACGTTGCCGCTGATACTCTTCCTCTGAAATAGAACCTTCGTCTTTTAACTGATTGAGCACTCTTAATTTTTCATAATCCATAATTTGTCCATCTGATTGGAAAACGAGATATTAAATATCTATCCAATACGTAAAAAAGTCGGTAAGCTTATTGCTTAAAAAAGGTACGGAAAATGCTTAAACTGATTCGCTTATCACGTCCTAAACGACCCTTAATATGCGCGCTAATTTGGGCCTGCTCATTCGCTACGCCGGCGTTTTTGAATGCAAAACCAGTGTTCAATCAGTATCAACAGTCTGTGCCTACTGTCAAGGACACATTGGGTTACGAAATGGGCGCAAGAATTTCGTCACCTGACGCTATTTATAAGTATTTCCAAACTCTAAGCGAGCGCTATAGCGAGCGTGTGCGCTTAATAGAATATGGCCGGTCATGGGAAGATCGTCCATTGTACTTCGTTGCCGTATCGGCACCTCACCATATTGCACAGTTAGATAAATACTCCCAACGAATGGCAGCGTTCGGTGATCCGCGCAAAACCTCTGCTCGTGAAGCAGAACAGTTAATGAATAAGCTCCCAAGTAGTGTTTGGTTATCTTACGGCGTACATGGAAACGAGATATCGTCTCCTGAGGCCGCAATGATGACGCTGTATCATCTTTTAGCCGATACATCAGACGAAACAAAAAATTGGTTAGAGAACACTGTGGTATTTATCGATCCGCTACAAAACCCAGACGGCAGAGCGCGTTTTGTGAGTCGCTATTATGCCACCGTTGGGCTTACTCATGATGCCGATCGACGGAGCGCAGAACACAATGAACCTTGGCCGCAAGGACGCTCAAATCACTACTTATTTGATCTCAACCGTGATTGGATTGCGTTGACGCAACCAGAAATAAAAGGGCAAGTTGCAGCGCTTAAAGAGTTTCCACCGCTACTTTTTGTCGACTTGCATGAGATGGGGGGGGACTCAAGCTACTACTTTACGCCCGAGGCGCGACCTTACAACCCCTACATTACCGAGTCGCAACGCGAGATTTTACATTGGGTGGGAAGAAATAATGCGAACTGGTTTGATAACGCTGGCTACGATTATTACACGCGAGAAATTTTTGATGCCTTTTATCCGGGGTATGGTGCGAGTTGGCCGCTATACTCCGGTTCAGTAGCGATGACCTACGAAATGGCATCAGCGCGAGGACATACGTTCGCGCGCAAAGACGGAACTACGTTGACTTATTTAGACGGTGTTGAACGCCATTTCACAAGCAGCTTAGCTACTATTCAAACTGCGAGCGAGCGTCGTGAAGCATTGTTAAAAAGATATCGTGACTATCGAGTCAGTGCCGTGAATGAAGGGCGCGAAAGTGAGCAACGTACGTTAATTATTGCAGACCCCAAAAACGTTGCCGGACAACAGCGGTTAGCGTCGTTATTGCAAGAGCACGGTATCGAGGTCTCGCGTAACTCTAAAGCCATTGATGCCTGTGGTAATCAATATCCAGAGGGAAGCTACTTTATCGATATGGCACAGCCGAATTACCGCCTCATTCGGGTTTTGCTAGACGAACAGATTAATATGGCGGGCGATTTTATCGAGCAGCAACAGCAGCGTAAGGCGAACTTATTAGCTGATCAAATATATGATGTCACCGGTTGGTCGTTGCCGTTGATGTTTAACGTCAATATCAGCGCTTGCGATGAGGTCGTACGCGTGCCAACAGCTCAGGAAATAATTGAGCCGATTAAGCCGGGCACTGTCCAGAATCTAGAGGCTCGTGTTGCCTTTTTGGTGCGGTCAGGAGATACGAATAGTAGCCGATTTATCGCCTCAGCGCTCCGCGCAGGCGTGAACCTAAAACAAAGTGAATTGTCATTTACGCATGAAAAAGCAGGCACTTTTGCTGCCGGCAGTGTGATTGTAACTCGCGCTGATAATCAACGAAGCGATCTCCCGTCGGTGCTAACGCGTTTAGCTCGAGAGACGGGTGTCGATATCGTAGGTGTCGATAGCAGTTGGATCGTTAAGGGACCCAATTTTGGCTCCGAGAATGTGCAATCATTGGCAGCGCCAACTATCGCTATGGCGTGGGATGAGCCTGTTTCTTCATTAAGCGCGGGTCACACGCGCTTTGTCATTGAGCGACAAATCGGCTATCCCGTGATGGCGATTCGCACAACGCAACTGGTTCAGTCTGATCTGGCCGGGATCGATGTATTGGTCATGCCGGAGAGTCAAGCAAGTTATTCAAGCTACTTCTCAACCGCTAGTGTGGAGAAATTACGTCGTTGGGTTGAGCAGGGAGGTGTTCTCATTACCTTGGGGAGTGCGACAGGCTGGGCGGTAGAGGCGAACTTACTATCGACCCACATGGAGTATGCGGCTGACTCAGCTACCCCAGCAATGAATGAAGAGGAGACTCTGCAGGCAGCGCAGCTGATTGAATCAGAAAGCCAACTGAAGGAAGTAGTGAAGGCGTCCGATAAACGCCCTGATTACGTTCCCGGGGCGCTGGTGCGAGTCAAGGTTGACCAGAATTACTGGCTAACCGCTGGCGTTCAGCGCGAGCTCGTGGCAACGTTCACTGGGGATCAGGTCTTCGCTCCTTTGAGTATCGACGATGGGCGCAACTTAGCCTGGTTCGCCCAACAAGAGGAAGTGCTTGCAAGCGGTTTATTGTGGCCGGAAATAAAGCGACAGATTCCATTTAAGCCACAGTTAATGGTTGAACCCATGGGCGATGGAATGCTCATAGCCTATGCGCAATCACCGACTTACCGTGCTTACATGGATGGTTGGATACCTATTTTGACAAATAGTTTGTTTTTAGCGCCTGCAAAAACGCACTAATAGAGGACATGTTTTAGCATGGATTTAAACAAGGTCAGTGAAACGCCGAGTGATTCAGCTGAGGACGTTGTTAGTCAATTTACTGGGAAGGTTGCCCATCGGATATATTGGGGTGCGTTCTTAGTCACTTTACCACTGACGGTTATTCAGGCACTTGAGGGTAAGTGGCTCATGCTGGCATGGCTATGTGCTTTCTTGTGTTACACAGCTTTTACTGCATTGCGTGTAAAGAAAATGAGTAAGCGCCGTGGGCGCCACATTATTTTTATTACGTTATTGTGCGCCGCAGTGATGTACTCGACACTCGTTAATGGTATCCACGGTCTACTGTGGGCGTATCCGGTGATGGCTTCGATTGCTTTTTTGCTTGCGTGGAAATTAGCTATTGTAGTGACCGTGGTATTCGTCACACTGTTGACCGCTGTCAGCATTTATACCATAGAACCTGATGTTGCTTGGCGGGCTTTAGTCTCTCTGTTGGTGCTGATGATCCTCACTTTAACCTTGGTTAGATTATTGACTCGTATGCAACGTCACTTTACCGAGTTGGCGGTGACGGATACTTTAACGGGAGTCTATAACCGTAAGCAATTACAAACTGATCTTGAACATCTCGTGGCGCTAAAAAAGCGGCATGGTCGACCTATTTCAGCGGCACTATGTGATATTGACTATTTCAAAGAGGTGAATGATAAATACGGTCACTTTGATGGAGATAGGCTACTAATCCAGGCAGCGCAGCTGATTAAATCAAGTTTTAGGGCGTCTGATAAAGTATTCAGAGTGGGTGGTGAGGAGTTTGTTATATTAATGCCAGATACCGATCTTGAGGGCGCCACCCGAGCAGCGGAAAAGTTGCGTGCGACATTTTCAGCAAATCACTTTGAGTTGAAAGAAGACCCCGTCAATATGACGATATCGATTGGGGTCAGTGAACTTGAGAGTGAAGAGAATTGGCTGGCATGGCTAGAGCGTGCTGATAAGTTGCTTTATCATGCAAAAGACATGGGACGAAACCAAGTCCGTAATACGGTGCAGGAGATAACGTAATGGCGCAGTTTGGTGTGGTCGGTTTAGGGCGTTTTGGTGCACGGACCTCTTTAGAATTACTTAACTTAGGACATGAAGTCATCGGTGTTGATTCGGATGAGAAACGTGTCGATGCGTTGGCTGATCAATTAACACATGCCGCTATCGCCGATGTCACCGATGAACAAGCGTTGCGCGAATTAAACCTGGAAAGCTGTGACACGGTATTGGTTGCTATTGGTGAAGATCTGCAAGCTAGTTTGCTGACCGTCCTGCATTTGAAAAGCATCGGCGTTGAGACAATTTGGGCCAAAGCGACCTCAAAAGAACATCACCAAATACTTTCTAAGCTCGGTGTTTCAAGAATCGTCCACCCGGAAGAGGAAATGGGTATTCGTGTCGCGCAATCGCTAAACTATCCAATGGTTAACGAATACATGTCGCTGGGTCACAACTGGTTTTGTGTTGAGATCGCAGTGAGCGAAAACTTAGAGGGTAAAACAATCAACGATATTCTACCTGATGATGTTGATAATTTTCATGTCCTACTACTTAAACGTCGTGATGAAGTGCATGCAAGTCCTGACTTCACGAGTGAGTTACAGGGAAATGAGACAATGGTCATTGCGGGTAGCTTAAAAGCGCTCAAATCAATGGCTCCGAAGTTGAAATAATATGAAGTTGTGGAAGCCGTCACTCGCCTTTTTATATAAAACTTCTGCGCGAACCCAAAGCAAAGCGCTTAAAGCAAGCCCGCCCGTGGTGCTTGCTTCGGGCTTTGCTGTATTGATTCTCTTAGGCACACTTGCGCTCAAATTACCCTTTGCTACGGTTGTCCCTATTACTTGGTTACAAGCGGTGTTTACGGCAACGTCGGCGGTAACGGTAACAGGCTTGGTTGTAGCAGATACGGGGGGCGATTTTACGCTCTTCGGTACCAGTGTTATCGCAGTCTTAATTCAATTAGGCGGCATTGGCTTTATGACTTTTGCGATTCTGGCGGTGTCGTCGCTCGGCGGAAAAATATCAATTCAGCAGCGTTTGCTCGCCAAGGAAGCGATGAATCAAACCAGTCTTATGAATATCGTTAAAACGGCAAAAGCCGTATTAATACTCGCTGTGATTTGTGAGTTGGTAGCGGCTATTGCTTTGACGTTGTTATGGTGGCCTGAAATGCCACTTTTGAAAGCCTTTGGGCATGGTCTCTTCTACGCGATCTCTGCCTTTAATAATGCGGGTTTTGGGCTCTCACCCGATAGCTTGATTCCTTATGCGAGCAATGTGCCTATTAACCTCATTATCTCATGCTTGTTTATTGTCGGCGGACTCGGGTTTTCGGTCATTACCAACATGTATGAAGGAAGACGCTGGCGCAATTTTTCGGTATACACAAAAAGTATCCTGATTACCACGCTCGTTATTAACCTCGTATCAATGTTCGTGATTTATGGGCTTGAGCATAATAACCCCCAGACCTTGGGGGGGTTATCAAACGTTGGGCAGTGGACGGCTGCTTGGTTTCAAGCCGTGACCCCACGGACCGCGGGTTTTAATAGTGTGGATATTGGTGCATTAACTGATGCAAGCGCTGTATATATGCTTTTGCTGATGTTTATTGGTGGTGGCTCCATGAGTACTGCGGGCGGCATAAAATTAGGCACCTTCATTATTTTAATGCTCGCTACCTACACCTTTATTCGCCGTAGAGAGCATGTCACATTGATGGAACGTTCGCTCTCTCAAGAAGCGGTGATGAAAGCGCTCGCGGTGACGATGGTAACCATCGCAATGCTATTTATTGGTATATTTGTGCTAATGATTCTGAACAATCTGCCGTTTATAGATATAGCGTTTGAAGTTTTATCGGCTTCTGCAACCGTTGGGTTGTCCAGAGGAGTCACTGATCAGCTAACCCCGCTGAGTCAATGCATTATTATGCTTTTGATGTTTGCGGGACGCGTTGGACCATTGACTTTAGTTTATTTTTTAACAACCCCAAATAAAAGAAGAATTCGTTATCCACAAACCACAATTCAGGTCGGTTAGCGTGAAGTGGTGTTGAGAGATAGTAAAACATGTTGAAATCATTGAAGTTTACTCAAAAAGTTATTATTGCTGCATCGGCAATACTGGTGTTGGTACTCGGTATTTTTACGGCTACAAACTTTTGGCAGATGTCAGACCAGATACGCGAGGACCTGCGTACCCAGATAAACGCAATGTCCGACTCGGTATCAAACAATATTGCTCAGTGGCTGAATGACCGCATGCGGATAATTCAAGCGTCAGCGCAGTCTTATGACGCTTCTGATGATACGCAAGCAGCGTTACGTAAAGTCCAACAAGCAAAGCGATCGGGCGATTTCAAAAATGTTTACTATGGTCTGACGGACGGTCAGTTTATTCTTGATGACACAACAATTGACTTACCAGATGATTATGACGCGCGACAACGACCTTGGTATCAATTAGCGGTTAAGCAACAGCAGCCGACTTATACACAACCTTATATTGATGTAACCACCAACGAACTGACTATTTCTGCCGTTGTTCCAATGAAAGAGAACGGGCGTTTAGTGGGGGTAGCGGGTGGCGATATGATGCTCGATACTGTATCCGGGATTGTTAATAACACCGATTTTATGGGCTTGGGATTTGCCTTTTTGGTGAATAAAGAGGGTAAAATTTTAAGTCATCCGGTAACTGAAAATGTCGATAAGACGATTACGCAATACTTAGGTAAGGATGCGCGAATTACTAAAGATCTCGTTGATTATCAAATTAACGATCGCGAATTCATGCTCACTTTTCAGCCTGTTGAAGGAATTGATGGCGTAGATTGGTACCTTGCTGTAGCAATAGACAGTGAGAAAGCGTACGCCGACGTTGAATCGTTTGCATGGTCAGCGCTGATCTATCTGGTGATTGGTATTGTTGCCGTCATCCTACTTCTTAATGCGTTGTTATCGGTTCTGCTGAAGCCGTTACGTCAACTCAACTATGCAGTAACTGACTTGGCACGAGGTGAGGGCGATTTAACCCAGCGTATCTCGGTGACGAGTCACGATGAATTCGGTGTGGTTGCGTCTCGCATGAATGAATTTATCGAAAAAATTCAGTACGCGATTATGGATGTTCGTAAAGCGTCCCATCAGCTGGAAACCAATGTTCAGCAAATGGTGTCAGCAAATAGAGACTCAGTATCACTCGGTGATGAACAGTCCGAGCGCACCAATACGGTCGTGACTGCAATCAATGAATTAGGCGCCAGTTCAAGTGAAATATCCACAAGCGCGGGCAGTGCATCAGAGCAAGCAACGAGAGCAACAGAAATATCGGTTTCGGCACGTGAGGCTTTGAAGTTTAATATGCAGCAGATTACGACGCTCTCGCGCCGGATGAAAGAGTCGGTTGATGCCATTCATAGCTTAGACGAGAACACACAAAATATTGGTAAGATTGTCGAAGTTATCATGGGAATAACCGAGCAAACCAATTTGCTTGCACTGAATGCAGCCATAGAGGCTGCACGTGCGGGAGAAGCAGGGCGTGGCTTTGCTGTTGTTGCTGATGAAGTACGTAGCTTAGCTCAGCGCACGTCGCAGTCGGCTGGCGAAATTGAAACGATGATCTCGCAAGTCCGAGAGGGTACCCGTAAAGTGGTCGATATCATTAATGATAGTCAAGAAACCAGTGAGGCCTGTGTGGCAAGCGCCGATGAATCTACACGCCACATGAGCGAAATTGATCAAGTCATTGCACAAATTGATGATATGAATCATTCTGTTGCTTCTGCGACACAGCAGCAAAGCCAAGTGATTCGCTCGCTGGACCGTGATGTGACTGATATCAATGAAATGAATGAGCGTAGCCAGCACAACTTGAAGAAAACGCATCAGGCTTGTCAATCATTGAAAGGTGAATTTGATCGTTTAGAGTCCTTGGTCAGTAAGTTTAAATTGTCGTAACTAATTTAGGAGAAGGATTATGAAGCGCGCATGGTTAATTGGTGCCCTAGCAATGTTCGGTAGTACTGTCGTTGCGACGGCACAAGCTCAAGAGATGGCGCAGAGCCAAGCACCGAAAGATGCTCATGCCTATATTATTTCGCCACAAGATGGGGAAGTTGTAAATTCTACCTTTAAGGTTAAATTTGGCTTATCAGGCATGGGTGTCGCGCCCGCTGGCGTTGATGTGAAGAATACTGGACACCATCATTTGTTAGTGGATATGGATTCGTTACCACCAATGGATCAGCCGATGGGCGGTGATATCATCCATTTTGGTGGCGGTCAGACAGAGACAACGCTAACGCTTGAGCCGGGTGAACATACTTTACAAATTATTCTTGGTGATAAGAATCACGTTCCCCACAACCCAGCTGTTGTTTCGAAAAAAATCACCATCACTGTAAAAGCTGACTAATCGAGCTCAAGCTCGAGTTGAGTTTGTTGATTGGGATCAGGCAGAGTTACACTGATTCCAATCAATCTTACATGTTTTCCCGCGCCCCGTTGCCATGCCTCTTCAGCCAACTGATAATACAAACTGGGTGACACAAACCCGTGCCCTTTTGAAACGGTCGTCTGGTTGAAATCTGAAAACTTTAATTTCAGCGTTTGAGTCTTGATAGGCTGTTCGCGCCAATGGTCAATTTTGAGTCGTTTCTTTAACTGTGGCAGTAACTGTTGTTGTATATAATCTTGTACAGTACGGAGTTGCTGTATATCGGCGGGTAACGTTTGTTCAACGCCGACGCTTTTACGAATTCGGTCGACAGTCACAGGGCGTGGGTCGATACCTTGGCAACGTTGAAAGAGCAACCAACCTGCTTTTTCCCCTAGTATTTGTTGTAGCTGCTCAGTGCTTGCAGCCTGTATGTGGTGCCCGTGTGTAAATCCATATCGCGCAAGGGTTGCTTGGCTTTTCGGTCCCACGCCGGGGACACGTTTAAGCGGCAAAACGGCTAAATAATCAAATACGTTTTCTGGGGGCACCACCTTTTGCCCATTCGGTTTATTGTCGTCACTAGCAATTTTCGCAACCATTTTTTGATTAGAAATGCCCGCAGAACCGGTAATTCCGAGTTGACTGATTTCTCTCCTAATCGCCTCAACGGTAAGACTAGCGCTGCCCTTGAAAGCATCATTTTCAGTCAGGTCGAGATAAAACTCATCGATTGATGCAGGTTCAACCAGCGGCGTGTAGCGAGCGAGTATGTCGCGGACTTGATAGGATAGCGCTTTATACTCGGCAAAGTTGGGTTTTACAAAAACAAGCTGAGGACATAGTTGGCGCGCTCGATGCCCCGACATGGCGCTGTGCACGCCAAAGCGACGGGCGATATAATTGGCCGTAGCCACCACGCCACGGTCGCCCCCGCCACCGACAGCAAAGGGACGATTTTGTAGGCTTGGGTCGCGTAACACTTCAACCGCCGCGAAGAAGGCGTCAAGATCAAGTAACGCAATTTTACGAGTCACTTCTTTCAAGTGTTTATCCTTTGAGCTTTTGTGGGTATAATCTCCTAGCACTGGGTATAGTGTACCAGCCAGATTCTTAGGAGACACTCGTGAAACGATTGACGACACTTGCACTTAAAGGCCTTTCATTTGGCTTGGCCGCCATGATTAGTTTTGGTGCCTCTGCCGCTGTTCAAGATGGCATGTCTAAGGACGCCATTGCAAAACGTATTGAGCCGATTGGTAAAGTCCGAGTAGCAGGCGAAAGCGCAGCTAACGAGGCCGCGGCGAGTGGACCTCGCTCAGGCGAAGCAGTATTCGGTCAGTATTGCACAGCGTGTCATACGGCAGGTGTGATGGGCGCCCCAAAAATCAATAACGCAGATGATTGGAAGCCGCGTCTAGCGCAAGGTATGGATACTGTCTTAAAACACGCGATTAATGGTTACAATGCGATGCCTCCGAAAGGTACGTGTGCTGATTGTTCTGAAGATGAAATCAAAGCTGCTATTGAATACATGACAGCTGAAATCTGATTATTACAGCGTGCCTCAAAGGCAGAATATGAGCCATCGCAAGTCGCGGTGGCTTTTTTGTATATATAAGCGGCAATTTCTTGCAACCCACTGGTTATAGTTTATACTTTACGTTTGTTAATAATTATAACAAGCCAATAAGAAAAACAACAAACAACTATAATTAGAAGTGATGGGTAGGGAGTCCCCGCAGCATGGCGGCAACGAATAGCCCGAATGATAATCAAACGGCGCTTGCTAAAGAAAATCAAAAGCTGACTAAGGTCATTGGACGCCTAAAGCGGCTTACGTATAGTTATCGCTCAGCAGAAGTCGTGCAGAAGGCGCTCTTTCGTATTTCTGAGCTTGCTGCGTCCGCACGCAGCATGGATAACTTCTACCAATCTGTGCATGCCATTATTGGCGAGCTAATGTACGCTCGCAACTTCTACGTTTGTTTTTATGAACCCGATAAAAAGGTTGTCAACTTTGCCTACTTCGTAGATGAACTCGACGAAAAGCAAGTGATCGAACAAATGCCTATGGAGTCCTTGGCACGCGGCTTAACGGGCTATGTAATGCGAACGGGTCAATCACTTCTTTGTCCTCCAGCAGTATTTAAAGAACTTATTCAGCAAAATGAAGTTGAGGAAATGGGGTCTGCCCCAATCGATTGGCTTGGCGTCCCGCTGATATCCGGTAACAGCGTGATTGGCGCGATGGTTGTACAGAGTTATCACGATAACCACCGCTATGATGAGAGTGACAAAGATCTCCTTACATTTGTATCCCAACATGTTGTTAATGCGCTTGAACGGCTTAAACAAAAGGAAATTTTACAAAAGGAAATAGCCCATCAAACGGCTGAGCTGCGTCATGCCAATGAAAGCCTCATGAAAGAAATAACCGTTCGAGAAAAGGTCGAGCAACAAACCTCAGTGTTATTTGCAATCTCAGAGCTGACCAACACATCGGAAGACATGGTTACTTTCTACGAAGCGCTACATAAGCAAATTGCGACACTGATTCATGCGGACAATTTTTATGTCGCGCTCGTGTCCACAGACAAAAAGTATATTCGCTTTCCTTACCATAAAGATGAACGAGACAATAAGGCCGAACGGCGGCGAATCGGAAAAGGACTGACTGAGTACGTCATGCGCAAGGCGGAGCCTGCATTCATTGACGCAGAACAACGTGCTCTGCTGACCCAAAATGGCGAAATTAATTTAACCGAAGATACAGGTATTGTTGCAAAGCAGTGGCTAGGAAGCCCGTTAGTCCTCGATGGCAAGGTGTTTGGCGTGATTGCCGTACAAACGTACGATGAGGAGTTTTTCTACAAGCACGAGGATCTTGAGTTACTTAACTTTGTCTCTCAACATGTCGCGGTAGCAATCGAACGTCGTCGAGCGAACGAAGAAATCCAACGGGTTAATCAATTCCTCGAGAAAAAAGTTGAGGAACGCACGGAAGAACTTGTTTCCGAGATCGAGCGCCGTAAAAAAATCGAAGCCCGACTGTTTCATGATGCGCACCACGATAATTTAACAGGATTACCGAATCGCGCCTTATTTACCGAGAGTTTGCAACAAGCGCTTGCTCACCAGAGGCGTCATCCAGAACACTTCTTTGCGGTCTTATTTTTAGACCTAGATCGCTTCAAAAATATCAATGATACGCTGGGACACTCGGCAGGTGATGAATTCTTACTCGATGTGAGTAAACGCATTCAAACTTGTGTTCGAGAGAATGATTTAGTTGCCCGACTTGGGGGCGACGAATTTGTTATTTTACTCGATACGATGTCTTCGGTCGATGATGCGCGTGAAATCGCTAAACGTATTATCTCGAGTTTGAATGCTCCATTTATATTAAACGGACATGAACATTATTCGGGCGCCAGTATTGGCATTGCTATTTGTGATGACTCTCAGGATTCTGTTGAACGTTTGCTGAGAGATGCAGATGCGGCAATGTACGAAGCTAAATCACAGGGTCGTGGTCGTTATGTGGTGTTCGATAATACCATGCACCGTACATTGGTTGAGTCGGTAAAACGCGAGCGCGCGTTGCGTCATGCCCGAATCGACCAAGATTTCTTCGTTGAGTTTGAAGCCATTGCAGATATTTCGGGTCGTCACAAACATGCATCAGAAGCTTTTCTGCGATGGAATATCGAAAACAATCGAGTAAAGACTTCGGATTATCTCGCTCTCGCTGAAAAAACAGGTTTGATCGTTAAGTTAGACCAATATCTGTTAAAGCGTTGCTGCGAGCACTTATTGAATACGGAGGTTGAAGCTGAACGTATTCATTTAAATCTCTCTGTGCGGCACTTGCTTAAATCCGGTTACATACGGCAGTTGCTCAATATCGTCGAGCGCTACAAGGTCAATCCAGCGCAGCTGGTTTTAGAGTTTTCAGAAACAGCGTTAACCCAAAACGATAAACGCTCGGTGGCGAGTTTACGACGGTTATCTCAGGCGGGTTTCAAATTGGTTATTGATCACTTTGGTCGGGGCGCCGGACCACTACAATTTTTATACAATTACCCGTTCTCTAAGCTTAAACTCGACCAAGACTATGTGCAGCGGCTTGAAACGAGTACTCGTGCTCGAGCAATGTTGCGTCACGTTGCCACACTGTGTGATGAGTTAGAAATTGAACTTTATGCAGCCGGCGTGAAAAATGAATCTTTGGCGAACATTCTCTGTGAATTAGGCGTAGAGTTTGGCCAAGGTAACTATGTCACAAAACGACTCAGGTCGCTGGAATCCAAGGCACCTAGCAAGGCTAATGGCACGCTAAGTTAAGAGGGTTTGTTGAGTGCGTTTTTAAGCATTTCTAAACCGCGCTGCCGGGTTGTTTCACGCTCTTCCTCACTCGGTTTATGTTTGTCGTGCTCCCAAGAAATATCATCTTGCGGAAGTTCCAACAAAAAACGGCTCGGTTGAGGTTGAAATACCTCGCCAAACTGACGCCGCTCTTTTGCTAGAGTAAACACTAAACGATGTTGAGCACGGGTAATTCCTACATACGCAAGTCGACGTTCCTCCTCAATATCATCACCCTCAATACTACTTTGATGGGGAAGCAAGCCTTCTTCCATGCCAACCAGAAAAACAAAAGGAAATTCCAAGCCCTTGGATGCGTGTAATGTCATTAGCTGTACTTGATCAAACTGCTCGTCATCTTCATTGCGGGACATCATGTCGCGCAAACACAGCTTGGCGACTGCTTGTTCCAGTGATATTGGCTCGTATTCGTCGTTGCCCGCTAACATATCGGACACCCACTTATGCAACTCATACACGTTTTTAACGCGCATTTCCGCGGCCTTAGCGCTTGGACTGGTTTCGAATAACCAGTCATCGTAGCCAATTTCTGCAAGCAGAGTACGCACAGCGACGGCAGCACTGTCGTTATGATCGGTTTCCCGCGCAGCGTTTTTAATCATCTGAGCAAAGGTATCGACCGCGTTAAAGGTCTGCGTATTCAGTAAGGTCTTCAAGTGAATCGAGTCGCAGGCTTCTAGCAGGCTACAGCCTAGCTGCTTAGACAGCTCACCGATGCGTTGCACCGTCTGTGGACCTATCCCTCGACGTGGCACATTTATTATGCGTAGGAACGCAGTATCATCAGCAGGGTTAACCAGTAGGCGTAGATACGCCATAATATCTTTGACTTCCGCCCGCGCAAAAAACGACTGTCCACCAGTAATTTTGTAAGGAATCCGGTTGTTCATCAGCGCCTTTTCGAACAAACGAGACTGATGGTTACCCCGATATAAAATCGCAAAATGATGATAAGGTGTTTTGCTTAAAAAGCGTTGCTTTACGATTTCGGCGACTACACGCTCCGCCTCATGTTCCTCGTTGCGGCCAAAAATAACCCGCAGGGATTCACCGTACTCTTTATCTGAAAATAATTTTTTCTCAAATACGTGAGGGTTATTTTCTATCAGAATATTCGCCGCTTTTAGAATACGACCGTGAGAGCGGTAATTTTGCTCCAACTTAACGACCTTCAAAGTAGGGAAGTCTTGCTGCAAAAGCGCTAGGTTTTGTGGTTGTGCGCCGCGCCATGAGTAAATTGATTGATCGTCGTCACCAACTACAGTAAAGCGCGCACGCTCACCGACCAGTAGTTTGACCAAAAGGTACTGGCTCGTATTAGTGTCTTGGTACTCATCAACGAGTAAGTAGCGAAATTTCTTTTGCCAGCGAGCGCGAACGTGTTCGTTGCGTTGTAATAATTGACTCGGTAAGCGAATTAGATCATCGAAATCCACTGCATTGCATGCCAGCAAGTGTTTCTCGTATTGCGCAAAGACCGTAGCAAATTGTCGGTCATCTTCCGTCGAAGCCTCTTGCAACGCTTGCTCTGGCGATATCATGGCGTTTTTCCATTGACCGATACGGTGCTGACATTTTTGAATGACGGCTTTATCGCCTTCCCACGCATCTTCGGTAAGACCATTGAGCAGTGCATAGGTATCTTGATCATCGAACAAAGAAAATCCGGGCTTGAGACCGAGTGCGCTGAGCTCGCGTCGGATAATATTCAGACCGAGCGTGTGAAACGTGGATACTGTTAAGCCGCGTGCACCACCGGCCCCCATGGTTTGGTTGACACGCTCACGCATTTCGCGCGCGGCTTTATTGGTGAACGTAACCGCAGCGATTTGACGGGCAGTGTAAATATTTTCACGAATAAGATAAGCGATTTTTTCTGTAATTACGCGCGTTTTACCACTGCCTGCGCCCGCTAAAACGAGTAAAGGACCTTGCACATAGTGAACGGCTTGTCGCTGTCGATCGTTTAACATTATTAAGGCTCGGTTAGGAGTGGTACAATAAATCAAGAGCGGCGATTTTAGCGTACTTTTGTCTGAGCCCAAACGGTTAAATTAATTAAGGACCCCTTATGGACAACAAGACCATTGAAAACATTGCTAAACAAATTAGCGAAAGCATGCCATCTGGCGTTAAAGAGTTAGCCGGTAATGTTGAGCAGCGTGTTAAACAAACCTTGCAATCACAACTTTCTAAACTCGATCTCGTCACTCGCGAAGAGATGGATGTTCAGCAACAATTGTTGCTACGTCTGCGAGAGCGTGTAGAGCAGTTAGAGCAGCAATTAGCTGAACAGAATAAGCAAGACGACACTCAAGAGTAAGGGTAAAGAGCACGATGATTCAATGGATTAGCGGTAAAGTCGTTGAGAACTTTCAATGGAGTGACAGTGTTTTTAGCCTACGCGTAATCACTGAATCATTTGACTTTAAAGCCGGTCAGTTTGTGCGACTCGGCTTAAATGTGGGCGGCGAGCAGGTTCTACGTGCGTATTCGGTCGCCAGTGCACCGCAAGAGTCTATTCTCGATTTTGTGATTGCAAAGGTCGAAGGTGGATTATTGAGCCCACTATTAGCAGAGCTGAAGCCAGGCGATGAAGTCAATATCACTCAGCCGGCAGGGGGCTTTTTTACGCTGGATGAGGTACCCGATGGCGATGATCTGTGGATGCTCTCAACAGGCACGGGCATTGGCCCTTTTATTTCAATGTTGCGTACTGAGCAACCTTGGCGCCGGTTTAAACGCATCGTAATAGTGCAAGGTGTCCGCGAAGCGCAAGATCTGACGTATCGGGAATTTATTAATGAATGTCAGCAACGTTATCCTGGGCAGCTCGTGTACCAGCCGATCGTATCTCGCGAGGCGCTTCCGGAAGCATTGGCCGGTCGGATTCCGGACTTAATCGCGAGTAATGAATTACAAGAGGCCTGTGGTGTTCATTTTAACGAGCGTAGTCAGGTCATGCTATGTGGTAATCCCGATATGATACAAGCATCGCGTGAACAGTTAAAAGCGCTCGGTTTAGAGAAAAATACGCGCCGTAAACCCGGACAAGTAACCTCCGAGAATTATTGGTAATAGCTGCACCGACATGAAAGTCGGTACAAGCTGACATCGATGAACCTTGTTTAGGGCTATGCTCTCTCTATTTGCGAGAGAGAGTATGGCCACAGCAACTGTTTTTACCCGCGCCAGTATTGGTATTGAGGCTCCTGAAGTTCGCGTAGAAGTTGATCTCGCTCGTGGGTTACCGTCATTCACGATTGTTGGAATGCCTGCGACATCGGTAAGAGAAGCGAGGGATCGTGTTAAATCAGCGATTCTCAATGTAGGTCTCGAATTCCCCGCGGCAACGCGTATTATCGTCAACTTAGCTCCCGCTGAAATTCCCAAGCAGGGGGCTCGTTTCGACTTGGCGATAGCCGTAGGTATTCTTGCCGCCTCCGATCAGATTGATGCGGGTCAACTGGCTAAATTCGAATTTTATGGAGAGCTCGCTTTAGCAGGAAATACGCAAGCAGTGTCTGGCCTTATACCGGCATTAATAGCGGCTAAGCGTGCAGATCGCTCTGTTTTCGTTCCCTCTACTAATGTCGCCGAAGCGGGATATGCGGCGCAGCAAAATCACTTTTTAGTGCCCGATTTAGCTGCGCTGTTCGAACATTTGCAGGGACACAATCAACTCAACGCCGCAGAAAGCGATAAACCGTATTTATCGCAAGAAAACGATGTTGGCGATCTCGCGGATATTATCGGACAAACACAAGCGAAACGTGCTTTACTTATTGCTGCAGCAGGTCGCCATCACTTGCTCTTTGTTGGGCCGCCTGGGACTGGTAAAACAATGCTCGCGCAACGTTTTCTAACTATCCTACCCACCCCGACTCATAGTGAAGGTATGCAGATCGCATGTATTAAGTCATTGGTTGAGACACATCTTGCGCCACAACAACTGACTCAACGCAATTTGCGTATGCCTCATCATACATGCTCGGCAGCGGCATTGGTCGGTGGTGGCTCACCACCTAAACCCGGTGAAGTCAGTCTCGCTCATCAGGGCGTGTTGTTCCTTGATGAAC
>NZ_CAXGLS010000010.1:0-65033 GCF_964010655.1 uncultured Idiomarina sp. | reverse complement strand
ACCATGTGCACGATCTTCAGAAAACACCATTTGGATTTTCTTACTACCCAAATTACGGCGCAACACCGCTGGACGTCCCGCGTTAAGCGTTGGTTTGTGTACATAAAACTCGTCTGGGTTTACCGCACCCTGAACGACCATCTCACCCAAACCGTACGATGAGGTGACGAAAACGACTTGGTCAAAACCTGATTCAGTATCAATTGTGAACATCACGCCTGATGAAGCAATGTCACTTCGAACCATGCGCTGTACACCCGCCGAGAGAGCTACGCCTCTATGGTCATAACCTTGGTGCACGCGATAAGAAATCGCACGGTCATTGAATAACGAAGCGAAAACGTGTTTGATGGCTTCCATCACGGCATCAAGACCGCGGACGTTTAAGAAAGTTTCCTGTTGGCCAGCAAACGAAGCATCCGGCATATCCTCTGCCGTTGCCGAGCTACGTACAGCAAAGCTGAATTCATCGTTGTCTTCACTGAGTTGGCTAAAGGCTTGCTTAATATCGGCTTCGAAGGCAGGTTGGAAAGGCGTGTCGATGATCCACTGACGAATGGTGCGGCCCGCTTCGGTTAATTTATTGACGTCATTAACGTCGAGGCCGTCGAGCAATTCATATATTTTGTCATTCAGACCACTTTGCTCAAGAAACTCGTTATATGCATCTGCTGTCGTCGCAAAGCCACCGGGGACTTCAACCCCTGCACCCGCGAGGTTACTAATCATTTCACCGAGTGAGGCGTTTTTACCCCCCACTCTGTTGACATCTTGCATTCCTAGTTGCTGATACCACAGTACGTTTTCTTGCACGTCTTTTTCCTCGATTTAATCCGATGGGAGGTATGATGTGGCAAACATTTTACACATACTTAGCCAACAAGTTAATATCCGATTTACAAAGCTTTCGATTTTTATCTATAGAATAAGGAATAAACGGTCATGAGAACCGCGTTTTACGTCTCTGATGGGACCGCTCTCACTGCAGAGGCGTTTGGTCATGCTTTGCTTTCGATGTTTCCCACCGATTTTCGACATAAAACACTGCCATTTATCGATACTCAGGCTAAAGCGGAAATGGCGTGCAAACAGATTCAGCGTGCCGCTGAGGACGATGGCGAACCGCCGCTCATTTTTCACACCTTTGTCAATGTAAAACTCAAGCAACGTATTACCCAGTGCGGTGGAATTAGTTATGATTTTCTCGATAACTTTGTCGGCCAAGTCGAGCACGAGCTGGGGATTAAAGCAAAACCAAAAACTCACCGTACTCATGGCGTGCATAAGGACTACAACTTTCGCGTCGAAGCGATTAACTACGCGCTCGATAACGACGATGGCAAAAAGCTGAACCAGTTGGATCAGGCTGATTTGATTCTTGTCGGTGTATCACGCACGGGTAAGACACCAACGAGTCTTTACTTAGCTATGCAATACGGCATCAAAGTAGCGAACTACCCGATCACCGAGGACGACGATTTCGAACGACTCAGTCTGCCCTATGAGTTAAAGATGCAGCGTCACAAATTGTTTGGACTCACGCTCGATTCGCAACGTTTACATGAAATTCGCAGTCAGCGACGTGAGGGTAGCCAGTACGCGTCGATGCAGCAATGTCGCTTCGAGTTGTCGGAAGTCGAAAAATTATATCGCAAAGAAGCCATTCCTTTCATTAATTCGACACGTTTCTCAGTTGAAGAAATCGCCGCCAAGATACTTGCGCAAACGAATCTTCAACGCCGCCGTTACTAGTTCGTTATTGGTCAGTTCCAACAAAAACGGCGACCTTTTGGTCGCCGTTCAATACAGCTAACGCTGAGTTTAACTTGCGTTGGTGCTTTCGAAAATCTTATCCGCAGATGCCGCAACGAAGCCCGAATACAATTTACCCGGCTCAATTTCGTAGCGTTTAGCGAACTCATAAAAGCATGAAGGAATTTCTACTGTCTTATCGCTGAACTCGACTGGATGGTGATTAGCCATGGTCGAGGACTGTTCAAGATAGACTTCCGGAGAGCCTTTGATTTCGCCACCCGAAGTGTTCAGTTTAAAACCATTATCTTTAAGCGTTTGGTTGACCTCTTCTAGATCGGTGTAACCCGGTAATTGGTTAACACTCACGGTGAAGTGGTTAGCACAGAAACCGAATGCAGCCATCCACGCCGCGTATTCGCTTTCTTCTAATAACGCTTGATAATCTTCATGACTGACTTGCCAATGCGTTCCCGAGTACAAGAAGTCGTCTTTTTTGACATCTTCTGGATTAATGTGGCTCACCATTTCTTTGACCTTAGCCTGCAAGCTATCACTAAACTCCTCAGTCATCAGCTCGCTGATGAAGACCTTAGGCAACGTTGGATCTTCGTGCTCAAAGTGCTTCGCACGGAGTTTCTTGGCTTCAAAGTGATAGTCTCCACCCTCTTTGTAGCCTAGATCTAAAAAGTGTTGCGCGAGCGCTTCAAGACGTACCGGGGCAATATCAAACGTTCGGAAAGCAACGTGATCGTTTACAATCGGATGCCCTTTTCCGAGTACCTCGTGCACCTTAGGTGCCGATGGTGTACGAGAAATGTAATCTTGCCAAAGACGTTCAAACAGCTGCTCGACATGTTGAGACATGAAATTTAATCCTTTTAACGTAAAAGTTACTCAAAAATAGTGGCGAATTAACCGTGCCCATTTCGTGCGGCCCCGAGTGACTCAGCCACTAAAAAGGCAAGCTCTAGCACTTGGTCGGCGTTCAGCCGGGGGTCGCATTGGGTGCGGTAGCGGCTGGATAAATCAGCTTCGCTAATTTGGTACGCACCACCTGTACATTCTGTCACATCCTCGCCGGTCATCTCCAGATGGATACCACCTGCATAGCTCCCCTCTGCTTGATGTACCGCAAAGAATTGACGTAATTCTTTATGTATGGCGTCAAAGTTACGTGTTTTCAACCCACCATCTGCTTTTGTCGTATTGCCATGCATTGGATCACTCGACCACACCACATTCCGACCTTCTTGCTGTACACGTCGAACCAGACGCGGAAGGTTGTCGGCTAAATTGTCGGCACCCATACGTGAAATGAGCGTTAGACGGCCTGCCTCATTATCCGGATTGACCGCATCGACTAACCGAATTAGCTCGTCAGGATCCATGGTCGGTCCCACTTTGACGCCAATTGGGTTATGGATTCCGCGCATGAATTCAACATGCGCGTGGTCAAGTTGACGAGTGCGCTCGCCAATCCAGATCATGTGCGCCGAGCAGTCGTATGGTAGACCGGTCAATGTGTCGGTGCGTGTCAAAGCTTGCTCATACGGCAATAATAAGGCTTCATGTGAGGTAAATAGCTGAGTTTCATGTAAGGTGGCATTATTTTCAGCATTAATTCCCAACACTTCCATAAATTTAAGCGCGGACTGAATTTGCTCGGCAATCTCTTGATAGCGTTCTTTCAGTGGGTTCGCGGCTAAAAAGCCCAAGTTCCACTTATGAACTTTATGCAAATTAGCGAGACCACCTTGAGCGAATGCGCGCAAAAGATTTAGCGTTGCTGCAGAGTGATGGTAGGCCTTCAACATGCGTTCTGGATCAGGCGTACGAGCCGCGTCAGTAAATGCCATATCATTAATGATATCACCGCGATAGCTCGGTAAGCTCACACCATCGATCGTCTCAAGATCACTTGAGCGTGGCTTTGCATACTGCCCGGCCATTCGCGCGACCTTAGTCACTGGGCACGAACCTGCAAAGGTCATCACGATGGCCATCTGCAAAATAACTTTAAATGTATCGCGGATTTTAGGCGCATTAAAGTCTGCAAACGATTCTGCGCAGTCACCGCCTTGCAGTAAAAAGCCCTCGCCATGACAGACATCCGTCAACTGACTACGTAACGCACGTATCTCTTCTGCGAACACTAATGGCGGAAATTGACTCAGTTGTGACTCAACCTGTTGTAAGTGTTCTTTGTTTGGGTATTGCGGCTGTTGCTTGATGGGTTTATCACGCCAACTACGTGCACTCCACTGGCTCATAACATCCTATCCAGTTGTGGTTATCGAAACCACCAATCTAGCGAGGTCAGGCGTGAAAAGCAATGCCCAACCCCGCGTGAATGCTAAGTTTTTATTTAAATTCTGCGTAATGCTTCAATTCGCTCACTTAACGGTGGGTGTGACATAAACAAACGACTCAAACCACTACGTTTACCATTGATACCAAAAGCCAACATTGAGCCCTTCAATTCAGGTTCCTGACCCCGCTGCAAACGCTCGAGTGCGGCTATCATTTTTTGCTTACCAACCAGTTGAGCCGACCCCGCATCAGCACGGAATTCACGTTTGCGTGAAAACCACATCACGATGATGCTGGCCAAAATACCAAATACGATCTCTAGCACCATAACGATCCCAAAGTATGCCAGGGTTCCAAGACCGCCACCTTGCTGATTATTGCCACGGGTCGCGTTATCAATCGCACTCGCAATAATGCGAGCAAAGAACATCACGAACGTATTCACTACGCCCTGAATCAGCGTCAATGTCACCATGTCACCGTTAGCAATGTGACTCACCTCATGCGCTAACACCGCTTCGATCTCATCTTGATTCATCTGTTCAAGCAACCCGGTACTGACAGCCACCAGAGAAGCTGACTTACTCCGACCCGTGGCGAATGCATTAGGCGCGTGAGACGGGAAGATAGCGACTTGTGGCATCGGTATACCGGCTTTTTGTGTTTGTTGCTTCACCGTTTCAACCAACCAGCGTTCAGCCGGTGTCCGCGGTTGCTCGATAACTTGCGCGCCTGTCGCCCTAACCGCCATCCAGCGAGAAATAAACAGTGATACGAAGGCACCACCAAAACCAAACAGACCACACAGTATTAAAAGACCTAGCGGATTTTGCACGGTGAGACCCGTGTTTGCGCTAATAATATTAAACACGAAACTAACGACCACCAAAATGGCTATATTGGTCATCAAAAACAGCAAGATGCGTTGCATACACATACCCTCAGTAAGCTAGGACAAATCGGTCTAGATGATATGCTAAATGTGGGTGATTGGCTTACATTTCTAGTGACGAATACGTAAAATATTTTAATTATTCACGTTAGAATTAGAGCTAACCCATGACACAACACAAGAATCTACTACTTTTAAGCAGTTCTCGCGTCGGGGATACCGACTATCTTGCCCACAATAGAGAATGGATTAAGAACGCCGTAGGCGATGCAACATTGCTTTTTATTCCCTATGCCGGCGTGGGTATGACGCATAGCCAATATACCGATAAAATTCGCAACGCGCTTGCGCCTGTCAACGTGGCCGTCACTGGTATAGAGGAATATGCCGATCCGATAGCAGCCGTGCGTGAGGCCCAAGCAATTGCTGTTGGTGGCGGCAACACCTTTCAGTTATTGAATTTAATTTATCAACACCAGCTGATTGAGCCGCTCCGCGATACAGTAAATGCGGGGACTCCCTATGTTGGCTGGAGTGCAGGTTCAAATATTGCCGGTAAAACGATCAAAACCACCAATGATATGCCGATTGTTGAGCCACCGAGTTTCAATGCTTTACGTTTAGTTGAGCTACAAATGAATCCACATTACACCGACTATCATCCACCTGGTTTTAATGGCGAAACACGCGATGACCGTCTCAATGAGTTCATTGCGTTAAATAACACTGAGACGGTATTGGGTTTGCCAGAGGGTACAGGACTGGAAATACGGGCCAGTGAATGTCACTGG
The DNA here is from genome assembly GCF_964010655.1 of uncultured Idiomarina sp. Lineage (NCBI taxonomy): Bacteria > Pseudomonadati > Pseudomonadota > Gammaproteobacteria > Alteromonadales > Idiomarinaceae > Idiomarina > uncultured Idiomarina sp. Next base: position 59,285 of record NZ_CAXGLS010000010.1, on the reverse strand, counting down.
CGAGGAGATGCACAGCCCGTGCTGATAGATAGCACAGGCAAGCATGTGCAACATGACTTACAGCGTATAAGTCAATTAATCGGGTAAATTAATTAAGTGCCCGAGTGCCAAGTTTTGCCAGTTCGCATCAAAGCTTATTGAGCCGAGATGTGAACTTGCCATACGCTGCTTTAGTGTATCGAGATTCTGTTCAGACCGTGCCATGGGTTCAACGCTAGGCTGATTAGTTATCCAGCCTGTAATGGGCACTGACGATGAAAATATCGCTTGCTCAGTGAGCATCGCATGATTCAGACAGCCGAGCTTCATACCGACGGTTAAAATGACCTCAGCATTAATTGCTTTTACAAACTCAGGCATCATTAATTGATCGGAGAGCGGTAAAAGCCAACCACCGGCTCCTTCAACAACAATGACATCGGGGTTCAACGCAACAAGTCGCTCAAAGTGCTGGAGCATATCCTCAAGTGATAATGATACATCAGCTTCTTGTGCCGCAATATGAGGAGCGATTGCCGGCTCAAATGCAAATGGGTTAGTTAAACCATAATCACAATCCAACGTCATATGGCGTCGTGCATTGGTCGCATCAGCATTAATCCAGCGCGTCCCATCCCAGTCACAACCACTCGCAACGGGCTTCATAGCCAGCGTTTTGAGCCCTTTGTCTGCAAGGTGTTGTAACACAGCTTGGGTAACAACAGTTTTACCAGAGTCTGTGTCAGTACCTGTAATAAAATAAACTTTCATATTAACCTTTAATTAATACATCTTGTCTTTAATTAATGTTGCTTCTAGCACTTTCCAGGTCAATGGGAGTCCTTTTGATGTGCGTTTTTGCTCATAATTGGCTTTCAATTTTTGCCATCGCGTCGGCGTCATGAGGCCGCGATGTTGCTGTGGTGTTTGGCTCGCACCTACACCTTTAATATGGCGCAGTAAACTCTCAAACTGCTTAAAATAATCCGTATGAACGACAACCTCACTGGTGACTTCAAATCCTGCCTGACGAAACTTAGCTTCGACTTCAGCTTGTGTGCGGTAAGCTATCGTATGCTGTTTATCATCAAGCGCTGAATAGACGTCTACCAGTTCAGCGAAGGTCCCCGTGAGCAGAGTGTTCATCAGCACTTGACCGCCGGACCGAATGACACGAAAAAGCTCATTTGCCACGGTGTTTATATCAGGGCACCATTGCAATGAAAAATTAGCAAATACGGTGTCAAACTGAGCATTTTCTGCCGGAATACATTCTGCGCTACCCTGCTTATACGCAACCTGCGGAAACAACTTGCTCGCCTGCGCTAGCATGCCTTTCGCAGGATCAACGCCTAGATACTCGTGACAGTGCTCAAGCAGAAATTGAGTTTCGGAGCCCGGTCCACATCCTAGGTCCAAACAGTGCCCCAGACTGCTGACATACGCTCTTTGATATAAACGTTGCGCAAAGACGTGCTGTGTTTTATTAAATTGCGTATATGTCGTGGCTGCTTTATCAAAGCGCTTAGCTACTTGAGTGAGCCATTGTTCAGGTTGCATTGTCACCGGTTATGTCCTTTCTGCATTAAGATGATCGAACATCACATCAATCATCTTCATATCAACCGTACTATTGAGGCTAATACGTAGACGCGCTGTGTCTTTTGGCACCGTAGGTGGCCGCACGACGCTGACATCGATACCCGCCTCTTTCAAGCGTTTCCCGGTCGCCATGGCGCGACCTTCTTCACCCAGAATAATCGTTTGGATAGCGCTGTCAGAAGCCACTGAGTGATACTGGTATTTCTTAATCAGTTCCTTCATCCGAGCGATCCGTTCATTCAGTGCGTCACGCCTTAACTGCCCTTCGCGTCCTCTAACAATCTCAATCGATGCGAGTATCGCTGCCACCTGCATCGGTGGCATCGCAGTCGAATAAATATATTCGCGACAAAATTGGCGAATCTCGTCGATGTCATCTCGACTGCCAACAAGCGCCGCCCCACTGGCACCCAGCGCTTTTCCAAAGGTGATGGTGCCCAGCTTAACCTGTTGGTTGAGCTGTCCTAGATAACCTTCACCGTGCTCTCCGATGACACCAATACCATGTGCGTCATCCAGTAACCACTGAACAGGTGATTGTTCAGTGAAGTCCCGGCTTTGAGCAATGCTAAGCCGATCCCCATCCATGCTGTAGATACTTTCACTGATAAACCAGTCGTGAGTTTGAGCTGTTGATGGCCAAGTTAAGTGAGGCACGCGCTTAAATCGAATACCGCTATTTAACATGCCTTCCACCATGGACGCGTGTATCAAGCGATCAGCGTAAATGCGTCCGCCCTGTGCTTGGCAATGCGCCTGCAATAAACAGGTAATGGCACCATGATTTGCCGCGAATCCTGTATTAAACAGGATAGCATCCTCGAACCCCAACCAGTCGCACAGTGTTTCTTCAAGCTGTTGATGCAACTGGGTGTAGCCACTCAACAAGGGGGAGCCTGTACTTCCCACTCCCCAGTTATCAATTGCTTGTTGTGCCGCGGCTTTTACCCGTGGATGTTGCGCTAAACCCAAATAATCATTCGACGACAACTGCGCAGGTCGCACACTGGCGGTGCGCACCTGCTGCGTTCTATAGAGATTTGAATCGCGACGCTGCTCAAGACGCGTCGTAATAAAGTGGCGGTTGCTGTTGTTCACTAATCGCCTCGTTAATGACGGTTTGATGGACTTCATCGTCATAGCCATCACGGGTTTCTGGCGTAATACCTAAACGGTTAAACAATTGCAGGTCGGCATCGGCTTCGGGATTACTCGTGGTGAGCAACTTCTCACCATAGAAAATAGAGTTTGCGCCGGCTAGAAAGCACATGGCTTGCATTTCATCACTCATGTACTCGCGACCTGCCGACAGACGCACATGCGAAGCAGGCATCAAAATACGTGCAACAGCAATGGTGCGCACGAAATCAATCGGATCTAAATCGTCTAGGTTTTCAAACGGCGTACCTTTCACTTTAACCAACATATTAATTGGAACGCTTTCAGGGTGCTTGGGCAAATTAGCTAACTGGACCAACAATGATGCACGATCCTCAACGGATTCACCCATCCCAACGATACCGCCCGCACAGACTTTCATACCCGCATCACGCACATTACGCAAAGTATTGAGTCGGTCTTGATAAGTACGGGTAGTGATAATGTCGCCATAAAACTCGGGCGAGGTATCCAAATTATGATTGTAATAATCAAGCCCTGCCTGTTGCAGCGCAGCGGCTTGTTCGGGCGATAACATACCAAGCGTCATGCAGGTTTCTAAGCCTAACTCTTTTACACCTTTCACCATCTCAATAACATAAGGCATGTCGCGATCTTTTGGATTTCGCCACGCAGCCCCCATACAAAAGCGGCTCGCACCTTTATCTTTTGCGAGTTGTGCCTCTTGCAATACTTTTTCAACGGCCATGAGCCGCTCACGATCAAGCCCCGTGTGGTAATGCGCACTTTGTGGGCAGTATTTACAATCTTCGGGGCACGCACCTGTTTTAATTGATAGTAAAGTGCTGACCTGCACTTGATTAGGATCAAAATGCTGACGGTGAACAGTCTGGGCTTGAAACACCAAGTCGTTAAAAGGCATTGTCAGTAATTGGCTGACCTCTTCCGGCGTCCAGTCATTTCTCACTTCTGTCTTTATTTGCGCGCTCATATCGCTGTTCTCTTTTATTTATTGGCTTCTCATGCTCGACTAGATTACTGCTAATCGATAAACTGTCAATTTTTTACGAACGCAAAACTTTACAAGAGGTTATAAAGTGAGCAACTCGTTACAGCAAGCTATCCAGTTTGACCAGCAACACATATGGCACCCTTACACCTCTATGACGGATCCCTTACCTTGTTATCATGTCAAATCCGCAAGCGGATGCGAAATTGAGCTGTCATCCGGCGAAATCTTGGTGGACGGTATGTCCTCTTGGTGGGCCGCTATTCACGGGTATAACCATCCTCAACTCAATGCGGCATTGCATGCGCAAGCCGATAAGATGAGTCACGTGATGTTTGGTGGCCTCACCCATCAACCCGCAATCAACATGGTTGAGCGTTTAATAGACCTCACACCTGCACCTCTTGACCGCGTGTTTATTGCGGATTCGGGATCAGTCAGCGTCGAAGTCGCGATAAAGATGGCACTCCAATACTGGTTCTCTATCGAGCAGCCCAAGAAAAACCAATTATTAACCATTCGTGGTGGCTATCATGGCGATACGTTTGCTGCTATGTCAGTGTGCGATCCGGTTAATGGCATGCATCATATGTTTCGTCACGCTTTATGTAACCAGCATTTTGTCGAGCGTCCGGCAGTGGAATTTGACGATGAATGGGAGCCCAGCAGTTTAAGCAGTATTCAACAAGAGCTGGAGCAACATCACACAGAGATTGCCGCGGTGATCATCGAGCCCGTAGTGCAAGGTGCTGGCGGAATGCGATTCTATCACCCAGAGTATTTAACGCAGTTGAGAGAGCTCTGTAATCATTATGACGTCTTGTTGATCGCAGATGAGATTGCCACGGGGTTCGGTCGCACGGGTCAACTATTTGGCTGCGATCATGCCGGTATCGTACCGGATATTATGTGTGTCGGTAAGGCACTGACCGGAGGCTATATGACGTTAGCCGCAACGGTGACACATGCTAAGGTTGCAGAAGCCATTGGTCAGGGACAAGGCGGTGGCGCATTAATGCACGGACCTACCTTTATGGGAAACCCACTTGCCTGTGCCGTCGCAAACGCGTCCTTAACCATAATTCAAAGCGGTGACTGGAAAACGCAAGTACCGCGTATCGAATGCCAGTTACGCGAGGAACTTGGTCCATTAAAGCGTCACCCGAGTGTTGCGGATGTCCGAGTATTGGGTGCAATCGGCGTTGTTGAACTGAATAAACCTGTTAATGTGGCGCGCACGCAAGCACTTTTTGTCGAGCTCGGTGTGTGGATACGTCCATTTGGTCGTCTCATGTACATTATGCCACCCTACTGCATCAACGGACAGCAACTCAGTAAGCTTACGCATGCGATTGCGGTCTACCTTGAAACAACCACTAATTAGCTAAAACCGTAAAAGAATAATAATAAGCCACTGATACTGGCGAGCCCCAGTATCAGTGTATTCACCCATATATGCGTTCGACGTCTTCGGTGGAGCCATATATTCAGCACACACGCGACACAACTCACTACAAGCCCCAGCGCCATTAGGAAAAGATAAAGCTGAGCTAGGCTCGCAATCCAACCTGAACGAAGGTCTACATCCAACCATTCACTGAGTAATGTACCCGTTTCCGGTTTTGCGTAGTCATAGACTATCAATGCAGCAATAAAAATAAGCCAGCCGAGGATAGAAAGCGTCCCCATGACTCGCCGCCAGGCACCCAATTTCTGCAATCGTTTACTGTCATTGCTACGCATATCGTCAGTTTTAATAGGATCCTACTTGAGTCTGTGCCAAAGACAGGTAACATAGCAACCTTTATTTAGTTAAATTTGCATTTCGGAGATTTCTAACCCATGTCGTATGCTTCTGTCGTGGATGTGTTAGCAGGAAAAGTCGCCGTTGATGAAACAGTTACGGTCCGTGGATGGGTACGGACGCGGCGTGATTCAAAAGCGGGTATTTCATTTATTAACGTACATGATGGCTCATGCTTTGATGCCATCCAGGCTGTTGTGCCTGCTGAATTACCTAATTATGAGTCCGAAGTGCTCAAATTAACGACTGGATGTTCAGTCGCTGTAACCGGTGTGGTGGTTGAGTCACAAGGTAAAGGTCAATCGTTTGAGCTACAAGCGACTGGCGTAAAGGTATATGGCTGGGTCGAAGATCCCGATACCTATCCGATGGCACCTAAGCGCCACAGCATGGAGTATTTGCGCGAATACGCTCATTTACGCCCGCGCACCAACGTGACCGGTGCTGTAATGCGCGTACGCAATACATTGTCTCAAGCCATCCACCGATTTTTCCACGAGCACGGTTACCTGTGGGTCAGCACACCGATTATTACTACGTCGGACTGTGAAGGCGCCGGTGAAATGTTCCGTGTTTCGACGCTTGATTTGATGAATGTCCCTAAAACCGAGCAAGGTAATGTTGATTTCTCACAAGACTTCTTCGGTAAAGAAGCGTTTTTAACGGTCTCGGGGCAGCTCAACGTTGAATCCTATGCATGCTCATTGAGCAAAGTTTATACCTTTGGTCCGACATTCCGAGCGGAAAACTCAAACACGAGTCGCCACTTGTCAGAATTTTGGATGGTTGAGCCAGAAGTTGCGTTTGCCGACCTCGATGATGTCGCGCACCTTGCCGAAGACATGTTGAAGTATGTCTTCAAAGCGGTACTTGAAGAACGCCCTGACGATATGGCGTTCTTTGAGCAACGCATTAATAAAGACGTGGTCGAGCGCCTCACACGTATGGTCGACAGTGACTTTGTTCACATGGACTACACGGATGCCATCGAGATCTTGAAAAACTGTGGTAAGAAATTTGAGTACCCAGTTGAATGGGGAGTCGACCTACAATCGGAGCATGAGCGCTATTTAGCCGAGGAGCACGTCGGAGCGCCTGTCATCTTGAAGAACTACCCTCGTGATATCAAAGCTTTTTACATGCGTCAGAACGAAGACGGCAAAACCGTTGCAGCGATGGACGTATTAGCACCAGGTATTGGCGAAATCATTGGCGGTAGTGCGCGTGAAGAGCGCCTTGATGTGCTCGACCAGCGTATTGCGGAAATGGACCTGCCAGCTGAAGAGTACGAGTTCTATCGCGACTTGCGTCGCTACGGTACTGTGCCACATGCAGGTTTTGGCTTAGGCTTTGAGCGTTTAGTGTCTTACGTTACGGGTATGCAAAATATTCGTGATGTGATCCCTTTCCCGCGTGCGCCCAAATCGGCACAGTTCTAAGCTCGCCCGCTTATCCAATATGAATATAAAAAAGCCAGCAACTGCTGGCTTTTTTATTATTGACACTCTATTGCGCTACTCGCCCACTTGGCTTGCGGTTAAAAAGTAAGGCAAATAGTCCTTCTCAGGTTTTATAGGTGTGGGTACTGCGGGCGTTCCAATGTAAAGAAAACCTACAATTTCATCATCTGCGCTACATTTAAATTGCTCACGCACGTAGTCGCTTTGAGCTGGCCAACCCGTACGCCAAATAGCCCCAAGCCCTTGTGCAAAAGCCGCCTGTTGCATCGCCATCAGCGCACAGGCTGTGGTAGCAAACTGCTCGTCACGAGGCACTTTATCGTGCTTTTGATAACGCAAACAGGCAGTAATGATAAGTGGTGCCCGAAATGGGATTTGGCCCGCTTGTTCAACTCGTTCTTCGGAAAAATCGTTAAGCCTCGCAGCCTGTTGATAGATGTCCGCCAGTATTTGTCGATCACTCCCCATAAATTGATAAAATGCATAGGGACTTAGGTTCACGTGATCGGGTACTCTCACAGCAGCTTTTTTAATGATTTCAAGCTGTTCGGGGGTCGGCGCTGGTTCTATTAAGCGCGGCATTGATGAGCGTGTCTGTAGCAGTTCTAGCGCGTCCATATTACCTCTATTTTTTCTGCTTTTGTCATGCTTCGTTACATTCTTACTCTGGTTATGCCCATACGGATTGTATAAGCTAAGGAATAATATCTTAAGTTAGGAAGGCCCTATGCGTTTTATTGGCTCTATATTTAAATATATTTGGCGAATCATCAATGGATTACGCGTTGTAATCCTGAATATCATTTTCTTCGCATTATTAGTCGGCTTTATCGCCGTTCTTGTCAGTGAAGAAGATCCCGTTGAAGTACCTGACAATAGCGTACTCGTATTGAACCCTCACGGTATCTTGGTCGAAGAACAGACATACCGTGACCCGGTCGACCAATTTTTTAATCGTGCATTTGGTGCTGACGATGAGATCCCTGAGGTCCTATTATCAGACGTCATTGATGCCATCGAGAAAGCGAAAACTGATGATCGCATCGGTGCATTATACCTCGACCTTTCGGCACTGTACCCAAGTGGTGTGAATAAGTTACAGGCCGTTGGTGAGGCTCTGAGTGATTTTAAAACCAGTAAAAAACCTATCATCGCTGCTGGCGATTACTTTGAGCAGTACCAATATTATCTCGCCTCGTACGCGGATAAAGTCTATTTAAACCCTTTAGGTTCAGTCGCTTTTGATGGGTTTGATTATTCCCAAGTCTATTTCAAAGAGCTACTCGATAAGCTTAAAGTCAAGCCACACGTATTTAAGGTCGGTACCTATAAGGCAGCGGTTGAACCCTTCATACGTAATTCAATGTCCGACGAAGCGCGTGAAGCGAACGAATATTTGTATGATGCGATGTGGGAAAACTTCAAAGCAGATGTCACAGCACAACGTCAACTTTCAGACACTATCACTAGCGGTCAGCTTGACGACTATATGGCGGCGTTTGAATCAGCGAATGGCGATATGGCGCAAATGGCACTCGATACCAACCTTGTCGACGCACTTAAAACACGCACCGAAATTCGCAATGAGTTGATTAACCTGTCAGGTTACGATGAAGATGCGAAAACCTTCCGTAACATTGGTTTTTCATCCTACATTACTGAACCTGATGAAGATCTTAACCCTCTTGCTGAATCCAAGAAAGATCAAATTGCGGTTGTGGTAGCCCGTGGGCAAATTGTCAATGGCACACAGCGCGCAGGCATGATTGGCGGTGACAGCACAGCTGCCCTATTGCGTAAAGCAGGCGAGGATGAACGTACAAAGGCAGTCGTTTTGCGCATAGACTCACCGGGTGGTAGTGGTTTCGCTTCAGAAATTATTCGTCAAGAAATTCTGCAGCTAAAAGAAAAAGGAATCCCCGTTATTGCGTCAATGAGCAGTGTCGCCGCTTCTGGTGGCTACTGGATTGCCGCTGAAGCGGACGAAATCTGGGCGGCGCCAACTACAATCACTGGCTCAATCGGTGTATTTGGCTTGGTCATGACGTTGGAAGACAGTGCTGCTGCAATTGGCGTACATAGTGACAGCGTGAGTACCACAGAAATTGAGTCACTGAATACCCTTGAAGGTATCAGCGACAGTCAAGCACGTATCTTGCAACGCTCAACTGAGAACTTTTACCAGTTCTTTATCACCATGGTCGCCGAAGCACGCAATATGACCCCTGAAGCTGTCGACGGCGTGGCACAAGGTCGTATTTGGACAGGACGTCAAGCACTGGAGCGTGGCCTGGTTGATAACTTAGGTGACTTTGATGATGCCATACAGGCGGCAGCTAAACGTGCGGATTTAAATGATTATACGGTTAACACTATTACTCAAGATTTAAGCCCGCAACAACAGTTTTTCGCCAATTTGATGGGTCAAACAAGCCTATCATGGCCGTTCGTATCTAATGAACAAAACTGGTTGATTCGTAACGTAAGACATGTTGTGAGCGAGTCTCAGGCGTTGCAAAACTTTAATGATCCAAAAAATATCTATACCTACTGTGCACTGTGCGTCCAACCGCGGTAAACTGTGTCTCAACACACAGTCACCCTTTGGAGTAGAGTTTGGAGCGTAAGAATATTTACGTCGCCTATACAGGCGGTACCATAGGTATGAAGAAATCGGCTCAGGGTTATGTCCCAGCAGCGGGACACCTGAGCCAATGTGTCGAAAATCTACCTGAGTTTTTCCGGGATGAAATGCCTCGCTTCGATATCCATGAGTATACACCGCTCATGGACTCGTCAGATATGACCCCTAGCGATTGGGTTCGTATCGCGCGAGATATAGAGCGTAACTATCATCAGTACGACGGGTTTGTCATTCTGCACGGTACTGATACCATGGCTTATACCGCATCCGCTCTCTCTTTCATGTTGCAAGACCTAAGCAAACCAGTGATTGTGACAGGCTCTCAAATACCGCTTTCTGCTTTACGATCAGACGGGCAAATTAATTTGCTTAATGCGTTATATATTGCCGCTAACTACCCGATCAATGAGGTCAGCCTGTTTTTTAACAACACCTTATTTAGAGGTAACCGCGCCACTAAAGCTGATGCTAATGGTTTTAATGCGTTCTCGTCACCTAATTATCCCTCCTTGCTGGAAGCCGGAATTCAAATAAAGCTCAATGCCGGTGAGTTAGGTAAACCGCCTACGGTTCCCATGTCCGTAGCAGAAATGACGCCTCAGCCAATTGGCGTTGTCATGCTCTATCCTGGCATTTCGGCAAAGTTAATTGATAATATGATGCAGCAACCGGTAAAGGCGCTCATCATTCAAAGTTATGGTGTTGGTAATGCGCCACAGGATAAACAGCTACTCGATAGCTTCAAGCGTGGCATCGATCAAGGCATTATAATTGTTAATTGTACGCAGTGTTTTAAAGGTCGAGTCAACATGGATGGTTACGCCACGGGCAACGCGCTCGCGCAGCTGGGCATTGTCTCAGGTAGTGATATGACAATTGAAGCAGCGCTCACTAAGCTGCATTATCTGTTATCACAAAACCTCTCTCGCCAAGCCATTATTGAACACATTACAACGGACTTGCGCGGCGAACTAACACAATAATTTACAACAATAATAAGAACAGTATATGGCAACTCAAAAACCAGCTTTTGCCTCACGTTTAGGCTTCATACTTGCCGCTGCGGGTTCCGCGGTAGGCGTTGGCAATATTTGGGGCTTCCCCACTCAGGCCGCTAGTAACGGTGGTGGGGCATTCCTGCTCGTATATCTCGTCATGATATTGCTGCTCGCCTATCCCATGTTGGTTGCTGAAATCACCATTGGACGGCTCAAGCGCACCAACCCTATTGATGCCTTACGGTCGATGTCTGAACATAAACTTGGACGTATGTTTGGCGCTATCGCTGGTATTGTCGGATTGTTAGTACTGGCGCTTATTTTGAGCTTTTATGCGATTGTCTCGGGGTGGCTTTTATCATATATGTTGGCTCCACTCATGACCCTTATTGGACTAAACGCAACAGCAACTTGGCTTACTGAATTCAGTGTTGAGCGCAACTTAATTGCGATGCTTGTGTTCATGTTGTTGACCGTCTATGTCGTTCGCGGTGGTGTCAATCAAGGGATCGAACGTTGGTCTCGCCGGCTCATGCCAATGCTATTTGTGCTCCTAATTGGTATGGCTTTTTATATTCTTGCTCAACCGGGTGCCTCTGAAGGTTTGATTATGTATTTGCGTCCAGACTTCAGTGAGGTTTTTAAACCGGAACTGATTATCAGCGCAATGGGACAGGCATTCTTTTCCCTTTCGCTGGGTGTTTGCGTGATGATGACCTACGGCGCGTACCTTTCCAATCAAGAAAACATTCCTAAAACTGCCGGTTGGGTGACGCTAATTGATACCAGTGTTGCGTTTTTAGCGGGCCTTCTGATATTACCGGCTATGTTTGTCGCACAAAATAATGGCGTAGAAATCTATGCGGCAGATGGCACGTTAAAATCCGCAGACACACTCGTATTCACTGTGCTCCCGGCAATGTTTGATAGCTTAGGTGTTGCTGGTCTGTTTGTTGCGTTTGCATTCTTTTTGCTAATGCTGATAGCCGCAATTACATCGTCCATTTCAATGCTTGAAGCACCTGTCAATGCGTTACGTGAAGAGCTTAATCTTGAGCGACACTCTGGGACTTGGGTTATTGCAACAATAGTTACTTTAATTTCTGGCGTGATTGTCGTTAATTTCGAATCGTTATTTGGTGCCGTCATCACCTTCAGTACGGTTTATATGCAGCCCATTATGGCCTTGGTATTTGGTGTGATGTTGACTTGGATTTTGCGTCAAAACTTACTGCTTAAGGCGTTGCAGCAAGGTGCAGAAGATATTGAGCGGTCACTTTTCTGGAAAATTTGGCCATGGTACGTGAAGTTTATCTGTCCAATACTCATCGCACTCGTTATCTGGCAAGGCTAGAGCCTTGCCAGATAACGCCATGGTTAGGCTAATGAAAATAGCTGCATAAATTCGTCAGCGGTCATCCTCAAAGTCGATGAAGCATCATCACACTGAGACATAATATGATTCGCACGCTGCGCAGGGTAGCAAGTCTTCAAGTTGGCTAAAAACTTGGATTTTAACACTTCCATACCCTCCTCTCGGCGTTTCCTATGACCGATCGGATACTCAACAGTCACTTGTTCTGTTTTTCCTCCATCTTTAAAGAATACTTGCACCGCATTCGCAATCGAACGTTTATTCGGATCTAAGTAATCAGCACTGAAGGATTCATTTTCAGTGACTTCCATTAACTCACGAAGTTGGTCAATTTTAGGATGCTGCTCATGGAAGCTATCCTCGTAATGATCAGCTGTGAGCTCACCGTAGGCGAGACATACTGCGGTCATATATTGTAGGCAATGGTCACGGTCGGCGGGGTTATTCAGTGCGCCACGCTTAGAGATAATGCGTATAGCTGACTCATGTGTAGTTATTTCGATGCGCTCAATTTCGTCTAATCTATCTTTTACCTGCTCGTGCAATTTAATAGCTGCTTCACAGGCGGTTTGCGCATGAAACTCGGCCGGAAAACTCAGCTTAAACAAAATGTTTTCCATAACATAACACCCGTAATCACGCTCAAAAAAGAACCGCCGCTCGCTTTCGGGCTTCACCTTTTGGTCCCGATTAGTTTTGCTGAAGAGGACATCATAGAACCCCCATTGAGGCGCCGACAACGCTCCTGGGATCCCCATTTCACCTCTTAATGCAATATCGGCAAGCCGAACCGCGCGCCCACACGCATCGCCAGCCGCCCAAGATTTGCGCGAGCCCGCATTAGGCGCATGACGGTATGTGCGCAGCGCTTGACCGTCGACCCATGCATGCGACAAAGCGACTTCAATTTGTTGTTGGTTTCCGCCCATAAGCCAAGTAGCGACCGCTGTGCTTGCGACCTTAACGAGCACTACATGATCCAAACCAACCCGATTAAAGCTGTTTTTTATTGCTAAATTACCTTGTATCTCGTGCGCCTTGATCATCGCTTCTAAAACAGTATCCAGACCAATGGCCGCTTTCCCCTCCGCGCGATTTCGTTGACTCACGAAGTCGGCAACGGCGAGAATGGCGCCGAGATTATCGGAGGGGTGTCCCCACTCTGCGGCAAGCCACGTATCATTGTAATCTAGCCAACGAATGATGCAGCCGATATCCCAAGCCGCTTTCTCAGGATCAAGTTGAAAGTGTGTTCCAGGCACACGGACCTGTCCTGAGTTTGCGTTGAGCCCCAATCGCGGACCTAAATGCTTGACACATTCTGGATATCTTAGTGCGAGTAGCCCGCAACCTAGCGAATCTAATAAACATGCATAAGCGGTATCTTTTGCTTCATCACTCGCTTTCAGTGGCGTAGCAACGTATTCAGCAATGTTCTTGATTTCAATATCAAAATCTGGACGCTCGTTACTATCAAATTGATCCGACACGTATCACCTCCCTGCTATATTTATTACATGGCTACGTTGCTGTAGCGAGATTCGATCGCTGACATCGGACAAAAAAAACCCGAAGCAAATGACTAGCCTCGGGTATAGGGGAATGGCTCAAATGATGAGCCGTGCGCTAATTAAACTATTAAATGGCTAAAAAGTAGACACTACATTTTAGTCTAGAACAGATTTTTGAAAGATCTACTTAATTTAAATAAATTTTAAAAATTTAATGAATCAATTGATTGGCGCTTGTAGTCGCATTTAAATCACAGCATACCAACAACTTATGCACAACCTTTAAACAGGTTGTAGAAGTTCTGCGTCGTAACACGAGCAACCTCTTCTAACGATACACCTTTAGTATCCGCGACACATTTTGCGACATCGGTCACATAAGCGGGTTGGTTCTGCTTGCCGCGATGCGGCACGGGAGCAAGCCAAGGACTGTCTGTTTCAATCAATAGACGTTCCAACGGCAGTGCTTTAACCACATCTCTAAGCGCTTGCGCATTACGAAAACTTGCGATACCTGAAATCGAAATATAAAACCCGAGTTCTTCAATCGCGCGTTCGGCCATCTCCAAAGTCTCAGTAAAGCAGTGCAAAACACCGCCGCAACGCTCAGCATGACCATTTTTAAGCAAAGCCAATGTGTCTTCTCGCGCATCGCGTGTATGAATGATTAGAGGTTTATCTAGTTCAACGGCGACATCGATATGTGTTGCAAAACTTTGTTGCTGAATCGCTTTGCTATCAGGATCATAAAAGTAATCTAACCCGGTTTCACCGATAGCTACCACGCGAGGTTCACTTGATAGCTGTTTAAGATGTCCATGCATATCAGCAAGTGGCGTCTTGTTATCATTCACATAAAGTGGATGTAAACCACAGGATATACTCACATCATCGAATTCCACCACGCTATCTCGCATATGAGGAAAATCTTCTAAGGTCACGTTCACACACAAAATCTTCTCAACTTTCTGTGCGCGCGCGTTGTCGACCACTTGTTGCAAAGTCAGCCCAATTTTATCTGGATCGATTTTGTCTAAGTGGCAGTGGGAGTCGACAAACATTTTTGCTCCTAAATACTAAAACAACCTAGCTAAAATGGTACCACATAATTGCCGATGAGGCTGAATCAAGGCTAAACAGCGCATTCGTAATAAGGCGTGTTGCTCATTGATCATGAACCCGGCGAAATGAATACCATTGATACCAATCAGGTGCGCACTGCGCACTAATTTACCGACGAAAGGTGGTAGGTGGTCGGGCAATAAAATACTGATACGCACATCATGATGGGGTTGAGCCGATACGGGACACCAAAGAATAAGCTGGCTATCGATTTGTGTGATGTGCCGTGCGAGTCGCTCGGCTGAATCAAAGGTATAGCTCAGCTGTGGGATCAGTTGCATATTCTTGCGTCCAAGTTAACCAATGGTTCTGCAAGATTATAGCGATATTAAGCCCGCGGGCTTGTGTTGATAACTGTCTTAATTGTCGAATATCGCGTATTTTTTCCTCAAGCGGAGCTAATCCGCCTAAGCCATTAACCACTATCAAACGATAGGCTTCGTAACAGTCAGGAAATGTCAGCTGGGCGATAGGTGCTGTAGCACTCACCCGCCATAAATCCGTTAAAACATGCTCACTTACGTCAAGCCATTGCTGCAAGCTATGTTTGGCTCCTAAAGCGGGCCAAGGTGAGCGCTTATCGATGGCACTGATCAACTGTTCAGCTAATCGTTGCTCAGATTCGTATTCAGGCTTAGGTAAGGCAATGTGGATCCACTGCATTCGACTGCGTAAAGTCGCTAAAATTCGCTCGGGTTGCTCAACAGACAATAACCAAACGACATTTTCTGGCGGCTCTTCTAAAATTTTTAAAATAGCATTGGCGGCTTGTTCAGTCATTCTATCCATAACTTCAAGGTAAATGACACGTCGACCGCCTTGGTTGGCTGTTTGATGAATAAAACGCGTTAGGCGCCGCACCTCATCTACACCTAAGGTACTGTGCTTTTCATCCACATTAAACTGAATTACGTCCGGATGATTATTGGCCTGACGTAATAAGCACGCCTTGCAGCGTCCACAGGCTCTTTGCCCTGGTTGACGACATAACAACAAAGAGATAAATTCCTGCGCAAGCGCCTCAGTACCCTGTTCGGGAGCCTGTTTAAAATAGTAAGCATGAGATAATCGTTGCGCCTTAAAGGCTGCCAATAAGTGCTGCCAGGGTTGTCTCATCCAAGGAAAGCTCATTAAAACAAATGCTCCTCTAGCGCTCTTAATATGGCTTGGTGAACGTTTAACATTTCTTGGTTTGCATTGATTATGACGATGTTTGGATCGCGTTTAGCCAGTTCTAAATAGCGAGTTCGCGTGCGTCGGAAGAATTCAATATCCTCTTCCTCAATACGATCGAGCTCTCCGCGACCACGAGCACGCTGTAAGCCTGTCTCCTCGTCAACATCCAAATATAACGTGAGATCGGGCACAAAAGAGCCGAGCGCAATGTCCTTTAGCTTTTCCAGTAATTCGGCACCTAGCTCGCGACCTCCCCCCTGATACGCTTGCGAGGAAAGATCATGACGATCACCAATAACCCAGGCTCCCTGTTCAAGAGCAGGCTCAATAACTGTTTTTACCAACTGCACACGGCTTGCGTACATTAAAAGTAATTCGGTCGCCGGTTGAACTTGCTCTTCCCAACGTTGCTTTACAATACTGCGAATAGCCTCGGCCATGGGTGTTCCACCCGGTTCTCTTACGGTCTCGGTACGAATACCTTTGGCTTGAAGGTGGCTTACAACGCTCGCCATGGCAGAACTTTTACCGGCGCCCTCTAAGCCCTCAATGACGACAAATTTCCCTTCCATTTAAACGTTTTTCCCTATTCGGTCTCTTAATTTAACTGATAACGGTTCACCGCACGTTGGTGCTGCTCTAAGGTTTTAGAAAACACGTGTTCACCTTTCTTGTTGGCGACGAAGTA
This sequence comes from uncultured Idiomarina sp., assembly GCF_964010655.1. Taxonomy (NCBI): domain Bacteria; kingdom Pseudomonadati; phylum Pseudomonadota; class Gammaproteobacteria; order Alteromonadales; family Idiomarinaceae; genus Idiomarina; species uncultured Idiomarina sp. The sequence goes on along the minus strand of NZ_CAXGLS010000010.1, from coordinate 42,798 downwards.
AAAGTATTCCGACGGTTCAGGCTGTGCTGCTGCCCATATTGATGCCTCGCTGGGGATTGCAATCGGTGTTGGTGGCAGACCATCTATTCGATAGGTATTATACGGTGTTTTTTCCCTTAAATGTGCCCGCGTCAGGTTGCCATCAAAATTATTAATTCCATAAATCGTCGTTGGATCGGACTGCAAACGCATCCCTTTGCGGAGTCGGTTATGAAATACGCTAGACACCATGCGCCTCTCACCCGACACGCCGGTTTCCTTCTCAATAATCGAGGCTAAAATAAGTAGTTCATACGGCGACTGTACTTCGCACAATGTATTACGCTGTTGCCACGCCCTATCGATAAGCGTCACCATCTTAGCATGTGCACGACGCAAAATTGATAAATCTGTTTCGTGCGCTCGATAATGATAAGTCTCGGGGTAGAACCACCCTTCTGCGGAGTCTTGCTTAATATTCAGTAAGTTGGATAAAGCCTGAGTATTTTTGAGTGATTGACGGAGGTAGTCGGCACCATGTAGCTGTTTTAGCCACTGTTCTAGCGTCTTTCCTTCGATCAGCGTAACACTAAATAATGCTTCATCATTGTTTTTAATACGTGCCCATAACGAACGCCACGTATCTTGATGCGATACACGATAAACGCCAGCTGGCAGGTTATCAACACCCACTAAAACTTGGCTTAACCGATAATCAAGCGTTGCAAAATCTCTACTAAAACGCGTGTTAATGCGCGTAACAATGGTACGCGCTGTATCACCCGGTGCGATTTCGAATACGCCATCCTTTGAGTCCACTTTGGCCAATGGCTGGGCCAATCGCCAATCGACTAACACAAACACCGCGCTAGTCGCTATGATCAAGAGAGACAACAGTAAAATTAGAAGCTTAAGCGCACGTTTCATCAGTAAAGGCTTTTAGGTCCGCTGGAATCGTATTATCAATAACCTTATCATGAATTTGCGAGACGGGAATCACACCGCGTACTGAATTTACAATCAACATCGCATTAATATCAGTCAGATCAGTGAGCTCTTCTTCAACTATCGAGACGGAGGGTAACAACCCTTGGTCCAGTATCGCCTGTCTCAATATACCGGCAATACCGCATCGCTCGAGTTTAGGGGTAAACCAGCGATCATGACGCCGCCAAAATAAATTGCCTTGTATTGCTTCAATAACGTACCCCGTACTCGAACATACAATCAGATCGTCAAACCCCCTTTCAGCCCGCTCTTTGTGCAACATAACTTGTTCCAAACGGTTAAGCGTTTTCAGCCCAGCCAGCAGCGGCTGTTCACCGAGTTGCATGTCGGCAAAGCCCACATGACACGATGAATTAAATCGTGTGGGTAGTGGTGAAGTCGTCAGGTACCAATTGGGTGCAGCTTGCTCCGGTAAACGGTAGCCTTGTTGACTGTTTCCGCGCGTGACAATCACTTTCATAACACCGTTTTGCTGTTTCTCGCACGCCTTAAAAACGGCTTGCGCGATGTCGTTAAAACATGCATCGCCGAGTCGCATGCCTAAGCGTTCGCTTGTAACCAGCAATCGTCGCTTATGGTAAGACCACAGCTGCGGTTGTCCATGTTTGAATACTAACGTCGTAAAATGACCGTCACCAAACTGAATTCCGCGATCGAGACCTGTATTAGCATCGTAAAGCGTATCGAACATAACTCAACCTCGGCTATATCAGGGATCCCTGCACCATCTGATATAAAAAAGGCGACCTGTGGTCGCCTCTCAAAATCTTGCAAGCAATGCCGTTTATTAGTCGTCAGAGTGAGACTTCACGTAATCGATTGCCGCTTGAACAGTTTTGATTTTCTCTGCTTCTTCATCAGGAATTTCAGTTTCGAACTCTTCTTCAAGAGCCATTACCAGTTCAACTGTATCAAGTGAATCAGCACCTAAGTCGTTTTCAAAAGAAGCTTCTGGTTTAACTTCTTCTTCTTTAACACCTAGTTGCTCAATGATGATTTTTTTAACGCGTTCTTCGATAGTGCTCATGATTATAAAATCCTTAAATAGTCTTCACGAGTGTCAAAATTTTCGGCTAGTTTAGTGAAACCAGCGCGAAATATAAAGTAAAAATTTAAAATTATCCTAGAGGTCGTACCCCTAAGACTTTACACCATGGCCATACCACCATTCACATGAATGGTTTCACCGGTGATATAGGCTGCCCCTTTGCTCGCTAAAAAGACCACAGCAGAGGCAACTTCCTCAGGTTGACCTAAACGCTCTGCTGGAATATTAGCATAGATCGCTTGTTTTTGATCGTCCGTTAATGATTTCGTCATATCGGTGTCAATAAAACCAGGAGCGACACAGTTTACGGTGATACCGCGCGCTGCTACTTCTTTGGCTAGCGACTTGGAAAAGCCGACTAATCCAGCTTTCGCAGCACAGTAATTAACTTGTCCTGGGTTTCCAGTCGTCCCAACGACAGAGCTGATATTGATAATTCGACCATGGCGTCGTTTCATCATGCCACGGATAACCAATTTACAAATGCGGAATACAGCAGTGAGATTGGTATCAAGAACCGCATTCCACTCATCCTCTTTCATACGCATCATCAGGTTATCTCGCGTAATTCCGGCATTATTGACCAGAATATCGATTTTACCATGCGTCTTTTCAAGATCTTTGATTTTATCCGCCAGCTCGTCTGTTTCATTGACGTTTAACGCCAAGCCCTGCCCTTTATCACCAAGGTATTCCGCAATCGACGCCGCGCCTTTGTCACTTGTCGCTGTACCAATTACAAAGGCTCCTTGAGCCGCTAACTGCTCAGCAATTTTGCGACCTATACCGCGGCTTGCACCGGTCACGAGTGCAACGTGTTCGTTCAATGAAAACATGATTAACCTCTTTACTTATTCTGTTTCAAACGCTTCAGGTGTATTAAGTGCTTGGCAACCAAAAGCTTTAGTAATTCGTTTTGAGAGACCGGTTAATACTTTGCCCGGGCCTACCTCATAAGCGGCCTCAACACCCATTTCAGCTAGCTTTTCTACCGTTTCTGTCCAACGAACTGGAAAATACAATTGCCGAACTAGCGCGTCTTTAATTGCCTCAGGATCATCGTTAATAGAAACATCCACATTGTTGATTACATCACATGATGCCGGCTTAAAAGTGACCGCTTTTAACGCTGACATGAGTTGTTCAGCTGCGGGCTTCATTAATTCACAGTGCGACGGCACACTCACCGGTAGAGGCAATACACGTTTCGCTCCTGCTTCTTTAAGTAATTCACTTGCCCGCGCAACGGCATTGCGGTGCCCTGCAATCACAACTTGACCTGGAGAATTATAGTTTACCGGTGTCACCACTTCATCTTCGGCCGCTTTCTGACATAACTCAGCAATCACTTCGTCGTCCAGACCAATGACCGCAGCCATTGCCCCCTCACCTGGAGCGACCGCGTTTTGCATCGCTTCACCTCGCAATGCAACAAGACGAACCGCATCCCGAAACTCTAAAACACCCGCGCAAGTTAACGCCGAGTACTCACCCAAGCTATGACCCGCCATCACTTGAGGCTGGCTCAACTCTTTTTCCTGCGCCAAACGAAAAAGTGCAACACTTGCCGTTAATAATAAGGGTTGCGTGATCCGCGTGTCGTTTAATTTTTCGTCCGGCCCCTCTTGCGCGATAGTCCATAGATCGTAGCCCAGTTCCTCGGACGCTTCTGCAAAAGTTGTTTGAATAATATCATTTGTTTGCGCTAACTCAGCTAACATGCCTTTCGCTTGTGAGCCTTGACCTGGAAATACATAAGCTATTTTTGTCATAGTGTCCTCTAAAATTTGACCAACGCGGAACCCCACGCAAAGCCGCCACCAAATGCTTCTAGTAGCAAATTGTCACCGCGCTTAACGCGACCATCCCGCACTGCCACATCCAACGCTATAGGAACCGACGCAGCAGATGTGTTACCCGTTCTATCGAGTGTTATAATGACCTGTGACATCGGTAGTTTCAATTTTTTAGCGGTTGCTTTAATGATTCTTAAGTTCGCTTGATGCGGAATTAACCAATCTAATTGCTCGGGTTGCAGATTATTCGCCGCCAAGGTATCTGTCACCAATCGACTCAGCTTATCAACTGCGACACGAAATACCTCGTTGCCTTTCATATACATCCAACCTTCGCTCGAGCTCGTTTGCGTGCCTCTGACCGGCTGTGATGCGCCCAATAAATGCCCAAACTCACCAGCGCTGGCAAGATGCGTCGAAAGAATACCTGCATTGTCATCAGACTCGAGTACAACGGCTCCTGCTCCATCACCAAATAGAACCAACGTATTACGGTCTTCTGGATGGCACATTCGCGCTAACACGTCGCTACCAATAACCAAGACGCGTTGATGCTGACCCGTTTTGATATACTGGTCTGCTACACTTAACGCGAAAATAAAGCCAGAGCACGCAGCGCCAATATCAAATGCGGGTATCTCAGTGACCTCTAACAGGGCTTGAATTTCGCATGCGGCACTCGGAAATGCATGGTCAGCCGACGTTGTTGCAACGACAATCATATCGATATCATTTGCAGTAAGACCAGCGGCTTCTAGCGCCTTTCTAGCAGCGGCGGCCCCCATGGAGGCAACGCCTTCGTGGGTATCGGCGATGCGACGCTCTTTTATTCCTGTTCGCTCTGTAATCCATTCATCAGAGGTATCAACTTGTTGACTGAGATCGTCGTTCGTACGTCGTAGACTCGGGAGGTAATGTCCCGTGCCGACGATTTTTGAATACGTCATAAAATGGGTACTTAATGTTGTTCTAATAGGACCGATTCAACACGATCTTGAATTTTTTCTGGAAGACGATGGTTCGCTTCCTTAATCGCGTGAGAAATCGCGCTTTCAAATGCCTTTGCATTCGCACTACCGTGGCTTTTCACAACCACGCCACGCAATCCTATCAAACTTGCACCGTTATAGTGGTCGGGCTTCAACCGTTGCCAGGACTTTTTAGTCCGCTTTTGTAGAAACTTAAAGAACCAACTATACAGCCAATGAGACGTCAACGATGCTTTCAATTCATCGATAATTAACGTTGCCAGACCTTCACAGCTCTTCAATGCAATATTTCCAACAAAGCCATCACATACAATAACATCCGCACGTCCGCTAAAGAGGTGATTACCTTCAATAAAGCCGATATAATTGACATGCTCTGACTGACTTAACAACTGTGCCGCACTGCGCACTTCATCGTTGCCTTTCAGTTCCTCCTCACCCATATTCAGAAGCGCAACAGATACATTTTTGTCAGACTCCAGCACATGCGCCGCTACCGAGCCCATGACACCAAATTGAAATAACGTTTCTGAATCGCAACTTGGATTCGCACCCAAATCAAGCAAATAAGAACGCCCTCCGGTCATATTGGGTATTGCTGCCATTAGCGCTGGTCGCAGCACGCCCGGGATGGGCTTCAAAATAAAATAGGCTTGGGCCATCAAAGCGCCTGTATTGCCGCCACTGACGACGCCATCAACTTCGCCGTGAGCATGCATGTCGAGCGCAATGCGCATGGACGATTGTGGCTTTTGACGCATCGTCGCACCTGGCTTGTCGGTCATTTCGACGACTTGTTCGGCGTGAACACACGTGACTTGAGGATGATGAGAGAGTTCAAACTGGTCAAAAAGAGGAGATAAAATAGTCTCGTCACCGACCACGACGAATTGTGTCGTTGTGTTCTGTTTAAGACTATTTTTTAAGGCTTCGAGCACAACAGAGGGGCCGTTGTCGCCCCCCATTGCATCGATCGCTAGTTTTAATTCAGGCATCGCCTGGAATCAACAATTACTTGTTGACGACCTTGCGACCTTTATAATAACCGTCAGCTGTTACATGGTGGCGACGATGAGTCTCACCAGAGGTAGAGTCAACCGACAGTGTAGGGCCGCTTAGCGCATCGTGTGAACGACGCATGTCGCGTTTTGAACGACTTTTACGATTCTGTTGAACAGCCATTTACGCTATCTCCTAGTTATTTACGCTTTAATTCTTGTAACACAGCAAACGGGTTGTCAGAAGGCTTTTCATCGTCTTCTTCGATTTCACCCCATGTCATTGCGTCACGGTCTACGGAGCAATCCTCTGGAGCATGTCTTGCTACAAGAGGCATTGCCAAAATAAGTTCATCTTCAATTAACCCGTGAAGGTTAACTTCGCCGAATTCGTTAGTCTCGATCGCTTCATAGCGTTCAGGTAACTCATCAGCTCCCTGCTTGGAAGAAACAGGAGCATACGCAAATTGTGCAGTAATATCAACCTCAAATGGTTGATTACAGCGCTGGCAGGTTAAAATAACGCTGACCGACGCCGTACCGGAAAAATAGCTCATGCCCTGCTCATCTACACCAAACTCAACCACCACATTGGGATCGGTCTCGCAAGGCTTTGCAAGCAACTCCTGCAAACGCTTTAAAGTTTGGACGGGTACGACCCCATCAAACGTTTGCTTTTTATTCGCGCTCTTTACCGGGTCAACGCTGACCGGAATTCTGACCTTTTGCATAGGCGGTTAATGATACCTTTAATAACTGACTCTGACAAGCTTAATCCTTTTAGGTAAGCGGGTTAACGCCGACATTACGTAACAGTTTAAGCAACTTAATTGTGGGTAACCCGATCAAGCTGTTCGGATCACTGCCTGATAATTCTGCGAATAATGCCGTACCTAAGCCTTCACTTTTGAAGCTACCCGCGCAATTCAGCGGTTGCTCAAGCTCAACGTAACGACTGATTTCTGCCTCTGTTAGATCGTTACGGAAAGTGACATAGAAGGGTTCGCATACGGTTTGTGCTATATCTTCTCTCGCATCGTACAAGCTTAAACCGGTAAAAAAAGTGACCTTTTGTCCTACGAAACTGAGTAGTTGCTCTACTGCTCGCTCATGAGTGTGCGGCTTACCGAGGATCTTGCCGTTACAAACAGCAACTTGGTCTGAGCCAATAATCAGAGCATCCTCTGCACCGTGCATTACACGACTTACCTTTTTAGCTTTTTCTTCAGCGAGCCTCTGTACCAACACTTGCGGTGCTTCGTCGGATAAAGCTTGTTCATCGATTTCCGGTTTAAACGTTTGGAAATCGAGATGCAGACGCTTCATCAGTTCGCGTCGGTATGGAGAAGACGAGCCAAGAATAAGTGTTCGAGCCATATCATTCATCCTTTATACAGCAGTTTTTATTCGTTTCAGCACGGTGGGCAAACCCATCAGATCATCTATCACCGTCACAGCGCCATGTTCGATAAGCCGCTCTCGGGCATGGGTGCCAAAGCTTACACCCACCGCTTTTACGCCAGCGTTGCTCGCCATTTGCATGTCATGAATAGAGTCACCGATAAGCACTGTCTCGTGTGCGTCAACCTCGAGTTCAGTCATGAGCTCATGCAACATTCTAGGCGAAGGCTTGCCCTCGCTCTCGTCGCTGCATCGCGTTGCCGCAAAAAAACCGCCGGTTTGAGTTTCGAGCAACACGCGGTCAAGCCCTCGTCGCGCTTTACCCGTTGCAACAGCCAACTTAAGAGCGTCTTGCTGCAGTTGCTGTAGCAGTGTCAAGGCACCGGCAAACAAAGGAGATGGCGTTTGGTTGCGCTCCACATACTCATCCCTATACACCGCTAAGAAGGACTGATGAGTATCGGCATCAAGCCGACCAAATAGACGTTCAATCGCTGGTTCTAAGCTGATGCCGATAATCTCTTGCACGTCACTGCGAGAAGGTATTGGAAGCGATAGCATACGTGCTGTTTCTTGCATTGCAGAAACGATACGCGGGACAGAGTCCATGAGTGTTCCATCCCAATCGAATACGACCAGTTTGACCACGTTAACCTCGTTTACTTATTAAATACGCGTCAGCTCACTGAGAATAGCCGTTAACGAGCTATCCATTGGCGCCTCGAATGACACTGTTTTTTCGGTAACGGGATGTTTAAATGACAGTTGCCAAGCGTGTAAAAACAATCGCGTCAGTCCACCTTGCTGCATCCGTTCATTGAACGATGCGTCACCATATTTAGGATCGCCGGCAATCGGATGCCCCGCGTGTAAAGCATGAACGCGGATTTGATGAGTACGACCTGTTACCGGCGAAGCTTCAACGAGCGTTGCCTCCGCGTAACGTTGATTAATTCTAAAGCGCGTATGAGACGGTTTTCCTTCCGCATCGACGCGCACGATCCTCTCACCTGATTTTAGCGTGTTCTTTTTTAATGGCGCTTCAACGCTACGCACATTTTTCTGCCACTGGCCCCTTACTAAAGCAAGGTACTGTTTGTTCATCTCTTTATCACGAAGTTGCGCATGCAATGCTTTTAATACACTGCGCTTTTTCGCAATCATTAATAAACCACTGGTGTCTCGGTCCAGTCGATGCACCAGTTCCAATGCTGTGTCATTTGGGCGTAATGCGCGTAAACCCTCGATTAGGCCAAAACTCAAACCCGAACCACCGTGAACCGCAAGGCCAGATGGTTTATTGACAATCATCAATGCATCATCTTCAAAGACGATCGCCTGCTCAAGTTCGGCAACCTTTTCGAGTTTGGGTGATGGCAAGTCAGGTTTAGGCGCGACTTTAACAGGCGGAATTCGAATCGCATCACCTGCCTTAATCTTGTAATCGGGTTTTGTACGCTTTTTATTAACCCGTACCTCGCCTTTTCGTAAAATACGGTAAACCAACGACTTCGGGACACCCCGTAGTCGAGCGATTAAAAAGTTGTCGATACGTTGCCCAGCTTCCTCGCTGACAACGTCGTGCCACTGCACTTGATTGAATTCTGTGTTCATGGCGTTATTTTAACATCAACTTTGGTTGCGTGTGCACAAAAAAACGTGCTTGTCTTGCGTGCATGATTTGTGATTTAATGAAGTGTCAAATTTTATGCCGCGCTGAGTATCTATCAGCAGCCTTATGAGGCGCACACTCAGTGGCTGGTTTGAGACGACATTAATCGTGTGGTTGGCTACAAACCATGCTCCGTCCCTACGTCGAGATACGGTAAACCGAGATTTCGAATGCACAGGGTTGCTTTGGAGATAGTTTTGTTAGCGAGCTACGTTTGTAATTAACGCTACTTGGTAGCGTAGCCCTCGATAACCGTTTGTTTCGAGGAGCGGATTTGAAGACAGACAGTCAATCAGATAAAGAATAGTTTGAGGCACACGTTATATTCAATCGAAATGAACGTAACGGGTGGCCATGCAAGGTTCCTGATGAACCCCAAGTACAATCAGTCAAAGAAGTAAAGCACGTCTGCTACCGCTATACGCTTACCAGTGGCACAATAATATTGAGTCACTAAAATGAAGAGAATGTTAATCAATGCCACGCAGCTCGAGGAGTTGCGTGTTGCGCTGGTTGATGGTCAGCGCTTGTACGATCTAGACATCGAAAGCCCAGGTCATGAACAAAAGAAAGCCAATATTTATAAGGGTAAAATCACCCGCATCGAGCCGAGTTTAGAGGCTGCTTTCGTAGACTATGGCGCCGAGCGCCACGGCTTTTTACCCCTCAAAGAAATTGCTAAAACCTACTTCCCCGATGGTTACACATTTAATGGTCGCCCCAACATCAAAGATGTTGTCCGTGAGGGTCAAGAAGTTATTGTCCAAATTGATAAAGAAGAACGTGGTCAGAAAGGTGCTGCTTTAACCACCTTTATTTCATTGGCCGGCAGTTACTTGGTGCTCATGCCCAATAATCCACGCGCTGGCGGCATCTCACGTCGAATCGAGGGAGAAGAACGCTCCGCTCTCAAAGAAGCGCTGAGTGAAATTAATGTTCCCAAAGAAATGGGGCTTATTGTACGTACCGCAGGTGTTGGTAAATCAAAGGAAGAGCTCGAGTGGGATTTGAACGTTCTCATTCATCACTGGACGGCTATTAGCGAAGCGGCACAAAAGCGCCCCGCTCCGTTTCTAATCCACCAGGAAAGTAACGTTATTTTTAGAGCGTTACGTGACTATCTTCGCCGTGATATTGGTGAAGTGCTCATTGATAGCAAAAAAGTATTTGAACAGGTTCGCGACCATATTCAGTTAATTCGTCCCGATTTCGTCAATCGCGTTAAATTGTACGAGGGCGATGTACCTCTGTTCAGTCACTACCAGATTGAAAGCCAAATAGAGTCGGCGTTCCAACGCGAAGTGCGCTTGCCATCCGGCGGTTCTATCGTGATTGACCCGACTGAGGCGCTGACGTCCATTGATATTAACTCAGCGCGCGCAACCAAAGGTGGCGATATTGAGGAAACGGCATTCCAAACAAACCTCGAAGCCGCTGAAGAAATTGCACGCCAATTGCGTCTGCGCGATGTTGGTGGCTTAGTCGTTATCGACTTTATCGATATGACACCAACACGTCATCAACGTGAAGTTGAAAACCGTTTACGCGACAGCCTTGCACATGATCGCGCACGCATTCAAGTCGCAAGAATTTCTCGCTTCGGCTTGCTCGAAATGTCGCGCCAACGCCTGCGCCCTTCGTTAGGCGAGTCTGCCAACGCCATTTGCCCGCGTTGCAGTGGTCAAGGCACCATCCGCTCAAGTGAGTCTTTAGCACTATCGATCTTACGCCTCATCGAAGAAGAAGCAATCAAAGACAATACCGTGCAGGTTCAAGCGCAAGTTCCGGTGTCGGTTGCGACCTTCTTACTAAACGAAAAGCGTGCTTCAGTTATCAAGATCGAAGAGCGCCATAACGTAAAAGCCGTTATTATTCCAAACCATCATATGGATACACCTCATTTTGAGGTTGTCCGTATCCGTGATGACGAAGTGCCAGAGGCGGCAAGTTTTAATCAGGTGCAAAAACCGGAGCAACAAGAAGAAAGCGTTGCGATAACGCTGACTAAAGAGCGTCAACAGCTTGAAGAGCCAGCACTTAAAGGCTTACAAGCACCGACGGCGCCACCGGCACCTACACCACAGTCACAACCTAAAGCTAAAGCGGGTTCTGTCTCGCTACTGAAACGTATTAGTCAGTGGTTGAGTCAATTATTGGGTACCGATGAAGTTGAAGAAACGCAGCAGCCTAAGCCGCGTAACAACAACAATCAACGCCGTGGCCGCAATAATAACCAGCGTCGCAACAATCGTAATAACGGTCGCCGGAATAATAATCGCTCAGCGAATAATCGCGATAGTGACAAACCAAACACGAGCACAGACAGCAAACCTCAGGATAAGTCGAAGACTGAAAATGAACGCTCCAACTCAGAGGGTCGTGCTAATTCGAATCGTCGCAATCGTCGTGGTCGCAATAGAAACCGTAATCAACACCAGAACGCATCAGCTAACAAAACGAGTGAAACTGTCACTAATCAAGCTGAAGAGCAAGCTGTTGAAAAGTCTAAAGGTGAGACTCAAGACAAACGTGAATCACAGCCTAAAAAGCGCCGTGAACCAAGAAAACTAGAGCGTTCGGTGCGTGTTAAAGGTGATCAGACTGAAAACCCAACGGCCAAAAAGGATGTGGCAAAATCAGCTGAACCTGAGCAAAGCAAGGCAAAACCTGCTAAGCAAAAGCAGAAAGTGCAACAAACTGAGGTTGTAGAGCAACCCAAAGAGGTAACAGCGTCAAACGAAGCAAAACCTCAGGTCCAGTCAGCACCGGCCGATGACGTAATTAAGCAAAAGGTCATGGATCCGCGTATGCAGGCGGCTGCAGAAATTGTTAAGCAAGCAGCAGATAGCAACGACAAAGCGCCGCAGCAAGATCCGCAAGAAACGCCTAAGGAAGCAACTAACTCAGCTCAACAAGAACGCACGAACGTTGCTACAGGCAGCGAATCAGAATTGCCTGAGGAACCGGTCGCGGCTGATGTTGATGAACCTGCTCGTGATATTGAGGCGGATACGACAGCAGAGTCAGAAACGTCACCGACGGCCGCAACTGAGCACGCGTCTGCACCGACTGCATCACCGACAACGGAACAAGCACCTAAAGAACGCAACCGTTCACGGCGCTCGCCTCGTCACATGCGAGCAGCGGGCCAACGTCGTAAGCAGGAACGCGAAATGAGTCAGCAAAGTAAATCAGTGACTACACCGGTTATTCCATCTACGATTACCGGCGGCAAAGCGTTTGCTCAGATGACAAAGGCGTCAGCTCAACCTCGAAACTCGGAGTTTAGTGCTTTATCGATTGCAGCGGCTGAAACTCGCATGCCGTTTGCTAAATCAGAGCGTGTGGCATCTTTCGCTTCGGCGACCCATTCCGCGCACGCTGTGATGACAAAATGCACGAGCAATTAACCCGTCGTTGAAGGTTAAATATGAGAAAGGCTGCAATTATGCAGCCTTTTTTTGTAGCTTCGTAATGTGTACAGCCTACTCGATAGTTAGTCGATCTCGGTTTTTATCGAGCGTGCGCTGACCAATCCCCTTCACCTCAAGTAATTGGTCAATATTTTTGAATCCACCTAACTGCTCACGAAATTTAACAATATTTTCAGCTTTCGATTTCCCCACGCCAATCATAGCCACGGCTATTTGTTCAGCCGTCGCTGTATTGATGTTTAACTTCTCGTACTGACTTTCGGCAGCTTGCACATAAGGCATTAAAGGTGAGCTAATTGGTGTAGGTGCAGCTACTGCCGCTTTACCCATTGAGAGACCTGAGAGCACAACTACTGCTGTGGGTATTAGAAATTTACGTAACATTGATTTCTCCTCTTGCTACGCTGATCGATTCAGCGCAACAAGCATAGTGAAAAGGAGAAAACTTTGCGGGTCTTTTTAGGGAATTACGTCATTACCTCGATAGAGAAGCAATAATGTCTGACACTGCCTGAGCGGGATCGCTGGCTTTTGTAATCGGGCGTCCTATGACCATGAAGTCAACGCCTGCTTGTTGCGCTTGCTGGGGCGTCATCACTCGCTTTTGATCATCCTGTTGGCTTCCTTTGGGACGGATACCTGGTGTCATAAGTTTAAAAGACTCACCCAATGTAGACTTAAGTATTTCAGCCTCTTGTGCTGAGCAAACAACGCCATCTAAGCCCGCACTTTGAGTCAGTTTGGCTAATGCCATCACCTGCTCCTGAGCATTTCGGTGCACACCTATTTCAGTCAGGTCCTCATCCGTCATACTGGTAAGCACAGTCACGGCAATGAGTAGCGGTTGGTGAGACTCTTTTTCCAAGGCTTGTTTGGCGGTAGCCATCATCTTTCGCCCGCCCGAGGCATGAACGTTAACTACGTCTACACCGAGTCTTGCCGCCTGCACAACCGCTTGTGCGACTGTGTTCGGTATATCATGAAACTTAAGGTCGAGAAAGACTGAAAAACCATGTTCAACCCAGTTTTTAACTAACTCGGGTCCTGCCGCGGTGAATAACTCTTTGCCGACTTTGAGTCCAACTAATTTCGCATCCAGTTGTTCAGTGAGACGATTAGCCTCTTCTGCAGTTTCAAAATCAAGTGCAACGTAAATCAAAGGTAAGCTTTTATTATTCACCGTCTAATCCTTTAATGGGTTTAGTGGAACCCCATGTTTTACACGAGGGGCATTGCCAATAGAGGGTTTGTCCAGAGAAGCCGCACTGGCGACAGGCATAACTCGGGCGTTGTTTAATATGCTCAGCAACCATTTTTTGCAACATGCGCAAGCTCTCCCGAGCATTGCCTACATCTGCTGCACGAATGTGAAAGTCCATAAGTTGGTGGAAACCTCGCATGGTTGCATGTTGTTCCATCGCTGAGCGAATAAAGCGTTCTGCCGCATCACCGCCTTGATTCTCAAACAGGTATTCGGACAATTCAATGACCGCGCTCGTACCTGCGTTAGCGGCCACACATCGATTAAGGAACTCAATGTAGCCGGCTTCATCCTGTAAACTCATGTAACATGCTTTCAGGGGCTGCAATACATCACGTATGAACTGTTTATCTTGTTCAAGCACATACTCATAGCTATGAATGGCCTCTCTGAGTTGGTCTCGCCCAGCGTAAATTTGACCGAGCAATATACTCGCTCGCACGCACCGCTTATCGTATTTCAGCGCCTTTTTACAATATTTGATTTGCTTCGGAACCGATTGTTCAGTGAGAGACAACTCACAATATAGCTGCCCTACCACAGCTTCGATGTGATCATCACGATTTAACCTCAGAGCGACTTTTATCGCCTTATCCCAATCATGGGTTGCTTGGAAGAGTTCGAGTAAATAGTGTCGGCTTGCAGTTCTAAATAGCTTGTGATTTTGCAACCGCGAAAACATTTGTTCTGCGCGGTCATAAATACCCGCTGATAAGTAATCCTTACCCAGTTCAAACATCGCATTCAGTCGATCGTATTCGGTAATATTACTTCTATTGATAAGATTCTGATGGATTTTAATTGCACGTTCGACTTCGCCACGGCGACGAAATAATGTACCTAACGTCCAATGAGTTTCAAGCGTGTCGCTATCAACGTCAAGCAGTTCGACAAATAGATCAACCGCCTTATCAGGTTCATCAGATAGTAGTAGGTTAAGACCCGCTGCATACTTCTTAGAAAACTGTTGCTGTTCTTTGCGCTCTTCTGAGCGCACACTGTTGCGTCCCATGAACCAACCATAGGCAGCTGCAACAGGAAGAAGTAAAAACAGCAGCTCTAACATAAACGATTACGACTGCTTTTCACGTGATTCAGTCGCCTTATGCTCGGCTCTTTTTAAGCGTCTCTCAAGCTTAGCATTACGCATTCGCCACTTTACACCATACAGCACTAGCAAAATGAGACCTATGGAAAATCCAACGGCAAGAAAAATGGCCGCTAAACCAGCGACAGAAAAGTCAGTTTTTGCTACAAGAAAGTTTACACTCACCACCGTTGGGTTCTGTACACCAAACGCGAGTGCTAGCAAAAACAAGAGGATAATGGGAACTAATATTAATATCCGTCTAAGCACGTTCCGAACCTCATATAAATAAAAACGGCATGCTAGTATAGCATGCCGTTTTCAACGAACGAACGCAAACTAATTAAAATTGTCGACGCGCTCCCGTAATTCTTTACCCGGCTTAAAGTGAGGAACGTACTTACCATCCAACTCAACTTGATCACCCGTTTTAGGATTACGTCCAATTCGAGGTGCTCGATAATGAAGCGAAAAGCTTCCAAACCCACGAATTTCAATGCGCCGACCCTTTGCTAAACTTTGAATCATCTGTTCAAGAATATCTTTCACAGAAGACTCTACCGTTCGCGGAGGCAGGTCCGAGAACTTCAGTGTTAATTTCTCAATCAACTCCGACTTTGTCATCTTACCTACCTCCTCGCTAAAGGTTTAATTAATCGTCAGTCTTAGCCGCTTTGAACGCATCAGCCATAGCGCTGTTGATACCAGAGCTTTCTTGCTGTTTGTTCACTTGTTCAACGGCTTCTTTCTCTTCAACTTCGTCTTTCGCACGGATAGACAAGCTTAACGTACGGTTCTTACGATCGACGCCCATGAAGCGCGCTTCAACGCTATCGCCAACGCTTAACTCAGTGCTTGCGTCTTCAACGCGCTCGCGTGAGATGTCAGCTGCACGGATATAACCTTCAACGCTGTCTGCTAATTCAACTTTAGCACCTTTAGCGTCTACTTCAGTGATAGTACCGTTTACGATAGAACCTTTCTTGTTCGCTGCCAAGAAGTTGTTGAACGGATCTTCTTCAAGCTGTTTGATACCTAAGGAAATACGCTCACGCTCTGCGTCGACTTGCATCACAACCGCAGTGACTTCTTCGCCTTTCTTATACTCGCGGACCGCTTCTTCGCCAGTCGCGTTCCAGCTGATGTCTGAAAGGTGAACCAAACCGTCGATACCGCCTTCTAGGCCAATGAAGATACCAAAGTCAGTGATTGACTTGATCTTGCCAGAGACTTTATCGCCTTTGTTGTGGTTCTTAGCAAACTCTTCCCAAGGGTTAGGTTTACACTGTTTAAGGCCAAGAGAAATACGACGACGTTCTTCGTCAATTTCAAGGACCATAACTTCAACAGTGTCATCCAAGTTAACCACTTTAGAAGGATGAACGTTTTTATTCGTCCAATCCATTTCTGACACGTGTACAAGACCTTCAACGCCTTCTTCGATTTCAACGAAGCAGCCGTAATCAGTCAAGTTAGTCACGCGGCCAGTCAGGCGAGTGCCCTCTGGGTAGCGGTTTGCGATATCCGCCCATGGATCTTCGCCAAGCTGCTTAAGACCAAGTGATACACGAGTACGCTCGCGATCAAACTTAAGTACTTTAACAGTGATTTCGTCGCCCACATTAACGATTTCGCTTGGGTGCTTAACACGTTTCCAAGCCATGTCGGTAATGTGTAATAGGCCATCTACGCCGCCAAGGTCAACGAACGCACCGTAATCGGTAAGATTCTTAACGATACCTTGAACTTCTTGACCTTCTTGCAAGTTCTCAAGAAGCTCTTCGCGCTCTGCACTGTTTTCTTTCTCGATAACTGCGCGGCGAGAAACAACAACGTTGTTACGCTTCTGATCAAGCTTGATAACTTTGAATTCAAGGTCTTTGTTTTCAAGGTGTGCAGTTTCACGTACTGGACGTACGTCAACCAATGAACCTGGCAAGAACGCGCGAACGCCACCCAGATCCACAGTGAAACCACCTTTAACTTTACCAGAAATGATACCAGTAACAGTTGCGTTATCTTCGTATGCTTTTTCCAGCTGCAGCCAAGCTTCATAGCGCTTAGCTTTTTCGCGTGAAAGAATTGTTTCACCGAAACCGTCTTCAACCGCGTCTAACGCTACGTCGATCTCGTCACCTACGGTGATTTCAAGTTCGCCGTCAGCATTACGGAATTGTTCGGCAGGGATAGCACTTTCAGATTTCAGGCCTGCGTCGACTAAAACAAGATCTTTTTCGATCGCAACGACAGTACCTTTAACGATAGAACCCGGACGAGTTTCGACTTCTTTCAGGCTCTCTTCAAACAGCTGTGCAAAATTTTCTGACATATGTATTAACTTCACTTTTTAGATGACATCCACTGGACATCCTGTTCAGCGGGGTTATTAAATTCACCTGCACGTATCCTTACAGCAGGTCCCTAAATAGCTCGTCTTAATGACCAGCTAGCTAGTTTGTGACAGTTTGCTATGTGCAAACTCCATAACCGAATCGACGACTTCCTCTATGCTTTTGTCACTTGAGTCGATGTACAAAGCATCTTCGGCCGGTTTAAGCGGTGCGACAGCACGATTTGTGTCGCGATCGTCGCGCTCTTTAATTTCGGTTATTAATTGGTCAATGTTAGCATCAAAACCTTTTTCCTTCAATTGCAGGAAGCGACGTTGTGCACGCTCCTCAGCAGAGGCGGTCAAGAATACTTTGGCTTCAGCATCAGTAAATACCACTGTGCCCATGTCTCGTCCGTCGGCAATCAGGCCTGGAAGCTCTTTGAAACCACGTTGACGCCTTAACAACGCTTCTCTAACCCTTGGTAACGCAGCGATCTTAGATGCCATGTTACCCACGCTTTCAGTGCGAATTGTCAGGGTTACATCCTCACCTTCTAAGATGATATGCGTTAGGCTTTTGTCTTCCTCGGCTTCGAATTTCACATCTAGGTGTGAAGCTAACGTGACAAGTTTTTCTTCTTCTTCGGGCCTAAAGTCGTGATGAATCGCGGCTAATGCCAAAACACGATAGATTGCGCCACTATCAAGAAGGTGCCAGCCTAATTTCTCGGCCAACAAACGGCTCACTGTGCCTTTGCCTGAGCCACTTGGCCCATCGATTGTAATTACGGGTACGCGAGTCGCCATAAATTCCTCTATTTGCCCTGCTCTTTGCAGATTTAAGCGCGCAATTATACTGATTTGTGAAAATTTTGCATCTTTTGTCACGCGCCGTTTACATCAAAGTTTGATGTAAGACTATATTTTAATCGTGACAAAGCCGTGAAAACTCATCAAAAAATTGCGGATAGGTCTTCGAGCAGCATTGAGGATCGTTGATGCTGACGCCTACCGGAGAAAACGCAATCAAGGCACTACACATCGCCATGCGGTGATCATCATAGGTATCTAGCAAAGCATGTTGCCAATGCGCTGGAGCCATCACTGATAAATAATCTTCGCCCTCTTCCACCTGAGCGCCGACTTTACGCAATTCAGCCGCCATCGCCGCCAATCGGTCGGTTTCTTTTACGCGCCAACTGGCGACGTTACGAATCACCGTCGTTCCTTGAGCAAATAATGCCATAGGAGCGAGCGTCATTGCGGCATCAGGCAGATCATTGCAATCCACATCGATGGCTTTCAATTCAGTGCTCCGGGATACACGAATTGCGTTATCCAACATCTCGACGTTTGCTCCCATTTGCTGCGCTAGTTCAGCAAAATGTACGTCGCCCTGAATTGAATTTTTACCCACGCCATAAATCGTGATTGGACCACCACTAATTGCTGCCGCGCCGATCCAGTAGCTCGCTCCGCTTGCATCACCTTCAACAAAGTAACTGCCTGGCGAACGATAGCTCTGGCGACCGGGAATTTTGTAATGACGGTCACTGTGTTTATCAATTTGAATGCCAAAATCACGCAGCATCGATAAGGTGAGTTCGATATAAGGAACCGAGATAACCTCGTTCACTAATAACAATTCGCTGTCGTCAGCAAGCAAAGGTAAAGCCATCAACAACGCCGAGATGTATTGACTCGACGCGCTACCATCAATAGTCACCTCTCCGCCCTTAAAACCACTCTCGATAGTCAACGGTAAGAAACCGGGTTCTGCATGACACTGAATGTTTGCGCCGGCCGCGGTTAAGCTGTCAATTAGCGCCGCGATTGGGCGCTCGCGCATGCGCGCATTGCCATCAAGCCGCATCACTTGCGTGTTGCTCAATGAGGCGGCAAGCACAGCGACAAGAGGACGGACGGCAGTGCCTGCATTGCCAAGATAGAGTTCGTTATGAGCGGGTTGCCAACGGCCACCACAGCCTTCGACTTGGTATTCGGAGGGATCCAAATCACTGCGTTTAACAGATACGCCGAGTGTCGTTAAGGCATCGATCATGCGCGCCGTATCATCACTTTCAAGCACATTCTTTAAGGTCACAGGTTGGCCACACAATGCCGCCATCAGCAGTGCACGGTTTGAGATGCTCTTCGAACCCGGCAGTGTAACCGTGCCGCTACACGCTGAACGCGGTGCAAGGTGTAGCGGATCAGGTAAATTCAACAACGTAATACCTTTATTTAACAATGCGCTCCATTGCTTCGATGAACGCTTGGTTCTCTTCTGGCAGACCGATACTTACACGCAGATGATGAGGTAATTCGTAGCCTGCGACTGGACGTACAATCACGCCTTCATGCAATAACTTTTGATAAATATCATCAGCGTCCGATCCCACTTCAATAGTAAGGAAGTTGCCGTACGAAGGAATATAATTGAAGTTGTGTTGCTCGCAAAAGCGAATCAACTGCTGCATCCCCTGTGCATTAACGCGCACCGCTTCAGCGAGATAATCATCATCGTCTAATGCCACTTCCGCCGCTTTCAATGACAGCGCATTAACATTAAACGGTTGGCGAATACGGTTCATTAAGTCGGCAATCGCCGCAGAGCTCACCGAAAAGCCAGCACGTAACCCTGCAAGGCCATAGGCTTTTGAAAAGGTGCGTGTCACAACCAAATTATCGAATTCAGCTAACCACTCAATTGAAGGCGCGCGCTCGTCATTCGGAATATATTCGTAATAGGCTTCATCAAGCACAACCAAAACGTTATCAGGTACTTGTTTGACAAAGTCATACAACGCATTTGTCGTCAAAAAGGTGCCCGTCGGATTATTTGGATTAGCGACGAATATCATCTTCGTTTTCGGTGTTATCGCCGCGAGCATCGCATCGAGATCATGCCCATAATCTTTGGCGGGAACCGCGACCGGTGTTGCCCCAATCGCTTTCGTCACCAGTGGATAAACAACAAACGCATGCTGAGAGAAAATGACTTCGTGCTGGTCACTGACAAAGGTACGCGCTAATAGCTCGAGTACGTCATTTGAGCCATTGCCTAAGGTCACTTGATTTGTCGCTACCGAGAACTTGTCAGCAATTTTGCTTTTAAGATAAAAGCCATTAGCGTCCGGGTAACGAATCAAATCATCGATTTCACCCTGGAGGGCTTGCTTGACACGAGCACTAATACCCAACGGATTCTCATTTGAAGCCAACTTAACGACTTTATCTAAGCCCAATTCGCGCTGCAGTTCATCCATCGGTTTGCCCGCTTGATAGGGTTGTAACTCCCTAACGCCGGGGTTTGCCATCTGGGTTGCATCAAACTTTGCCATGCTCATTCCTTCTTTTGTTCTTTTATTTTGATAAGCAGATTTAGCCGTTTGTACGCTCAAATTCGCGCATAAAGTCAATCAACGCCTCAACGCCCGCATAAGGCATGGCATTGTACAGGCTCGCACGCATGCCACCGACAAATCGGTGACCTTTGAGACCGACTAGGCCTGCCTGATGAGCTTGCTCTAGAAAGTGCTTGTCGAGCTCATCGTCAGCTAATTGAAAGGGTACATTCATAATAGACCGATAGTCAGGGTGAACTTCATTTCGATAGAAGTCAGACGCGTCAACATAGTCATACAAAGCCTTGGCTTTACGCTGGTTGAGCTCACCAATACCCGCAAGACCGCCTTGTCTTTTCAGCCACTTAAACACGAGCCCAGAGAGGTACCAAGCAAAGGTGTTGGGCGTGTTGTACATCGAGTTATCTTTGGCCTGTAACTGATAGTCCATAATCGAGCTCACCTCAGGTTGTGGTTGACCTAAAAGTGACTTTTTAACAATCGCGATAGCAAAGCCTGAAGGACCAATGTTTTTTTGAGCGCCTGCGTAAATAACCCCAAAACGGCTAACATCGAGAGGTGCAGAAAGGATATTTGAAGACATATCGGCAACGATAGGTGCCTGCACATCAGGAATATCGTGAATCGCGATACCATCCACTGTCTCATTCGGGCAATAGTGGAAGTAACGCGCATTGTTACTTAATTGCCATTCACTGGCGGGTTGGATACGTTTGCCCTGCTCTGTTTGTTGAGCTGCGCCCACAACATTAACTTGGCTCACATACTTCTCAGCCTCTCGAATGGCATATCCTGACCAAGTGCCGCAATCAAGATAATCGACAGTGTCTGTCTTTGCTGCAATGTTTTGTGGTACGGCAGAGAACTGACCGCGACCACCGCCTTGCAAAAACAGTACATGATAATCATCCGGTACGCTCAACAACTCTCGCAAGTCTTGCTCAGCTTCTTGCGCCATTTTTACGTAAGCAGGATCGCGGTGTGAAAACTCCATCACCGAGACACCTGTACCATTCCATTGTAAGAACTCTTCCTGTGCTTGCAGCATGACCTCGGCCGGTAACATCGCCGGCCCGGCCGAAAAGTTAAAGATCTTACTCATCGTTTGCCTCAGATTTATCAGACGACTGTTGTTCAGATGTCACTTCACTTGCTTCACCTTCAACAACCACATCTTCGAGATCGTCCTCGTCGACTTCATCAATGCGCTGTAAGCCAACAACTTGTTCATCGTCACCGGTACGGATCAAACGCACGCCTTGCGTGTTACGACCGACCATCGAGACTTCATTGACGCGCGTACGAACCAACGTACCTTTGTTGCTGATCAGCATGATCTCATTGCCATCTACAACTTCCATCGCGCCGACTACAGCACCATTACGTTCGCTGACTTTTATCGACACAACACCTTTAGTAGCACGGCTCTTAGTCGGATATTCCTCGACCAAGGTGCGTTTACCAAAGCCGTTCTCTGTGACCGTCAGAATCGCCGCTTGTTGCTCATCTTCGTACGTACCCGGAACGATAAGGCTAACTACTTTCTGTCCTTCCTCGAGACGGATACCACGCACACCGGTAGCCGTACGACCCATTGAACGTACTTGGTCTTCTCTAAAGCGAACAACTTTACCGCCGTCTGAGAACAGCATAATCTCTTGCTCGCCATCGGTGATATCAACACCGATTAATTCGTCGCCTTCATTCAGGTTGAGCGCAATAATACCGCCGTTACGTGGACGTGAATATTCAGGTAATGGTGTTTTCTTAACCGTGCCGTGCTTAGTCGCCATGATGACGAACTTATCTTCTGGATAATCACGGGTTGGTAGAATCGCCGTAATACGCTCATCCGATTCAAGCGGTAATAGGTTGACAATAGGCTTACCGCGCGAAGCGCGACTCGCCAACGGCAACTGGTAGACCTTCATCCAATAAATACGACCCCGGGTCGAGAAACATAAGATGGTGTCGTGAGTATTGGCAACCCACAGGCGTTCAACGAAGTCGTCGTCTTTCATCTTCGTGGCTGCTTTACCTTTACCACCTCGGCGTTGCGCTTCGTACTCAGTTAATGGCTGATACTTCACATAGCCTTCGTGAGACAGCGTTACCACAACGTCTTCTTCGTTGATCAAGTCTTCCATGCTGATATCGTGCGCAGCCGCGGTGATTTCGGTTTTACGTGCATCACCGAAGTTGTCACGAATTTCAACCAACTCTTCGCGAATCACTTCCATCAAACGTTCAGTTGAGCGCAAGATATGCAGGAGTTCTTCGATCTGTTTCAACAGACCTTTATATTCGTCAAGGATCTTCTCGTGCTCTAAGCCAGTCAGCTTATGCAAGCGAAGATCCAAAATAGCCTGTGCTTGCTCTTCGGTCAGGTAGTAGCTACCGTCACGAATACCATACTCTTCTGGTAGGTGTTCAGGACGCGCTGCATCCACACCCGCGGATTCTAGCATGGCCGCGACATTGCCTAACTGCCAGCCACGCGCGACCAACCCTTGCTTAGCTTCTGCTGGGGTTGGCGAGCGACGAATAAGCTCAATCACTTCATCGATATTCGCGAGTGAAATCGCCAAGCCTTCTAAAATGTGAGCGCGTTCACGCGCTTTGCGTAATTCATATACCGAGCGACGTGTCACCACTTCACGGCGATGACGAACGAACGCATCCAATACCTGATAAAGGTTGAACAGCTTAGGTTGACCTTTATCAAGCGCAACCATGTTAATACCGAACACGACTTGCATTTGCGTATTGGCGTACAGGTGGTTGAGTACCACTTCGCCCACATCACCACGACGAATCTCAATAACGATACGCATACCGTCTTTATCCGACTCATCGCGCAAGCCACTGATACCCTCAAGGCGTTTTTCTTTCACCAGCTCAGCGATTTTCTCGATCAAACGCGCTTTGTTCACCTGATATGGAATTTCACTGACGATAATGCTTTCACGACCTGACTTTTCGTCAACTTCGACCTCGGCTTTAGCACGCAAATGAATGCGGCCGCGACCTGTTTTGTAGGCCTCGACAATACCGGACCGGCCCGAGATTGACGCCGCCGTTGGGAAGTCAGGTCCTGGAATAAACTCCATCAGCTCTTCAATGCTGATTTCTGGATTATCAATCAGCGCTAAGGTGCCATTGATAACTTCGGTTAAGTTATGTGGAGGAATGTTGGTCGCCATGCCCACCGCTATGCCCGATGAACCATTGACCATTAAGTTAGGCACTTTAGTTGGCAAAACGTCTGGAATACGCTCGGTACCATCGTAGTTATCAACAAAATCGACGGTTTCTTTGTCGAGATCGGCTAACAACTGATGGGCAATTTTTTCCATCCGAATTTCGGTATAACGCATGGCTGCGGCTGAATCACCGTCAACTGAACCGAAGTTACCTTGACCATCAACCAAGGTGTAGCGCAGCGAGAACGGTTGTGCCATACGCACGATGGTATCATAAACCGCACTGTCGCCATGTGGGTGATATTTACCGATAACGTCACCCACCACACGGGCAGACTTTTTATAGGGTTTGTTGAAGTCGTTCCGCAATTCATTCATCGCGAAAAGTACGCGACGATGCACGGGTTTCAAACCATCCCGAACATCTGGAAGCGCTCGACCCACAATCACGCTCATCGCGTAATCAAGATAAGAACTTTTTAATTCATCCTCGATATTGATGGGTGAGACTTCTCTAGCCAGATCGCTCATATATGTATCCCTAAACTCAAGCTATACTTAATCGTTGTTATAATTAATCAGGTATTGTACCCGTCACGGGGTGAACACGCACCCTCTTTTTCAAAAACGTCCGCTGATGTAAACTCTATAGAAGTTACGCCAATTTGGAACCTCTAACACATGTCAGAACGAGCCTCTTTAAGTGCCCTTAGCAATAACGTTGACGAAAAAGAAATCGAAAAATTTTCCGCCCTTGCTTCGCGATGGTGGGACACCGAAGGCGAATTCAAACCGCTGCATCAAATTAATCCATTGCGATTAACCTTTATTGAACAGCAAGTAGGCGGGTTATTCAACAAGCATGTTGTTGATGTGGGTTGCGGTGGTGGTTTATTAACCGAGGGTATGGCGAGTCGTGGCGCTCAGGTAACGGGTATCGACCTTGCGCATGACTCGTTAGAAGTCGCTCGACTTCACGCTTTAGAGTCGCAACTCAGTGTCAATTACCAGCAAATAAGCGCTGAAAACTTTGCTGCGGAACATACCGCACAGTTTGATGTCGTCACATGTTTGGAAATGCTCGAACACGTTCCTGACCCTGCCGCCATTGTTGGTGCTGTATGTGAGATGGTGAAACCGGGCGGTTACGCTATTTTCTCTACGTTGAATCGTAACGTGAAATCTTGGCTGCTAGGTATTGTGGCGGCTGAGCATGTTTTACGGTGGGTGCCTAAAGGGACTCACCAGCATCAACGATTTATCAAGCCTTCTGAATTACTGCGTATGACAGATGTACATGGATTGCAAGCAATGAAGATGAATGGCATCGTATATAAGCCATTGCAAGGCTTTATGCTAGACGAGCATGATGTTGACGTTAATTACATCGTTGCACTTCATAAACCAGGCCGTTAACTCATTAGGGAACTCGCGTGAACAAACATCCGGTAGCTGCAGTTTTGTTTGACCTCGATGGTACATTATTAGATTCAGCACCGGATTTGGGCTTTGCGCTCAATCAAGTCTGTCGTGAAAATGGACTTCCGGAGATACCCGCAGAGGTATTTACGCCTGTTGCTTCGCACGGTTCTCGTGGGTTATTAGGTTTAACGCAATTGGATGAAGATGCGCTACTTGCGCTAAAACCAAGGTTTCTCGATATTTATCGCAACAACTTAGCGCTTCACAGTAAGTTATTTGACGGCGTTGAGACGTTACTGAGTTCGCTTCGCCGCAATCAGATTAAAATAGGCATCGTCACCAATAAACCTGAGTTTCTTACTCACCCTCTGATTGCGCAGTTTGAAGCGCTACAAAGTATTTCGGTAGTCGTCTGTGGTGATACGTTGGAAGAAGCCAAACCGTCACCCAAACCACTTTACTACGCAGCAGAACAACTTACTGTGGACCCCAAGGACTGTGTGTATATAGGCGATGCAGAACGCGATATCGTGGCCGGGCGTAATGCAGGTATGGTGACGGTACTCGCAGAGTATGGCTATATCTCTAGTACTGACCAACCACAACAATGGTTAGCGGACTACACCATCGCTCACCCCAATGCCTTGATGGAGCTACTCGCTTTACCAAAGTAGATGTTCTAAATCGTTCATTTTTTAATAGTTTTTATGACACCTTTTTTGCATAGAACGCTTGTTTCTAAAGTCATGATTTTTTCAACTAAAAAATTATAAAATTTACACTTTCACGCAAGCCTATGCACGATAAGCGCTTGCAAAATTTCAAGCGGCTTTAAACGAATATTTACTACTAAATAGACTTGATCGATGTGCGGGTTGTATCTAGTATGCCTGTAACACATCGACTACTAGATATTGTGTTCATTTGGTGTACAGACCGAAAATCACACAATATCTTGTGGCCACAAATCTATAACAAACAGCTAAGAGTCGGCGCTAAAATGAACGAGCAACTTTTCGTTACCAAACGCAGTGGTCAACGCGAACCGCTGAATTTAGATAAGATTCATCGTGTCATCATGTGGGCTGCAGAAGGCCTTAATAATGTCTCTGCTTCTCAAGTCGAAATTAAGTCGCATATTCAGTTCTATGATGGGATCAAAACCGAAGATATCCATGAGACCATTATCAAAGCAGCAGCGGACCTAATTTCAGAGGAAGCGCCTGACTATCAGTATATGGCTGCGCGTCTGGCCATTTTTCACTTACGGAAGCGTGCGTACGGCAAGTTTGAGCCCCCTCGCCTCTACGACCATGTGAAGAAAATGGTTGATGAGAAGCGTTACGACGCACACTTGCTAGAAGATTTCAGTGAGCAAGAATTCGACCAGATGGACGAGATCATTGATCACTGGCGTGACATGAACTTTTCATACGCTGCGGTTAAGCAACTAGAGAATAAGTACTTGGTGCAGAACCGAGTCACCGGTGATATCTACGAAAGTGCTCAGTTTCTTTATATTTTAGTGGCTGCTTGTTTATTCGCTAATTACCCTAAGTCCACTCGCATGGACTACATCAAGCGCTTTTATGACGCGACATCAACGTTCAAAATATCGTTGCCAACGCCTATCATGTCTGGCGTGCGTACGCCGACCCGCCAGTTCAGTTCATGTGTATTGATTGAAACGGGTGATAGCCTTGACTCAATTAACGCGACAGCCAGTGCTATTGTTAAATACGTATCGCAACGCGCGGGTATTGGTATCAATGCCGGACGTATTCGCGCACTCGGTAGCCCTATTCGCAATGGTGAAGCGTTCCATACGGGTTGTATCCCATTCTATAAGTATTTCCAAACTGCTGTGAAAAGCTGTTCTCAAGGCGGTGTACGTGGTGGCGCGGCAACGCTGTTTTATCCGCTGTGGCACCTTGAGATTGAAAACCTGTTGGTACTTAAAAACAACCGTGGTGTGGAAGAAAACCGTGTTCGCCATCTCGACTACGGTGTGCAGTTCAATCGCTTGATGTATCAACGCCTCGTCAAAGATGACTTCATCACACTGTTTAGTCCATCGGATGTGCCTGGCTTGTATGACGCATTCTTTGAAGATCAAGAAGAGTTCGAGCGTCTCTACGTCCAATACGAAAACGATGAAAATATTCGTAAGAAGCGTATTAAAGCCATCGAGCTGTTTAGCTTGTTTATGCAAGAGCGTGCGAGCACCGGCCGAATTTATGTGCAAAACGTCGATCACTGTAATACTCACAGTCCGTTCGATTCAAAAGTTGCGCCTGTTCGTCAGAGCAACCTGTGCTTAGAGATTGCGCTACCGACCAAGCCACTCAGTCACGTCAATGACGAAGAAGGTGAGATTGCGCTATGTACTTTATCAGCGTTTAACTTAGGTAAAATCAAATCGCTCAGCGATTTCGAAGAGCTCGCGGATCTTGCCGTACGTGCTCTCGACAGTTTGCTTGATTATCAAGAATATCCCGTACCTGCGGCTTATAACGCCACCATGAACCGTAGAACGCTCGGTATAGGGGTCATTAACTTTGCGTACTATTTAGCTAAACACGGCGTGAAGTATTCCGATGGTTCAGCCAACGGTCTTGTGCACCGTACCTTTGAAGCGATTCAGTTCTATTTGATGAAAGCGTCAATGGAACTCGCTAAAGAGAAAGGCAAATGTCCTAAATTCAATGAAACCACCTACTCTCAAGGTATTTTACCGACAGATACCTACAAGAAAGATTTAGATGCGTTTTGTTCAGAGCCACTCCACCTCGACTGGGAGCAGCTCCGTAAGGACATTCAAGAACACGGCATGCGTAACTCAACGTTGTCCGCCTTAATGCCTTCAGAAACGTCGTCGCAAATTTCTAACGCGACGAATGGTATCGAACCACCGCGTGGATTTGTCAGTGTCAAAGCATCTAAAGACGGTGTGACAAAGCAAGTGGTGCCCGATTACGAAAACCTGAAAAACAATTACGAGCTATTGTGGCAGATCCCGGATAACAAGGGATATTTGCAACTGGTCGGCATTATGCAGAAGTTTGTCGATCAAACTATCTCGGCCAACACCAATTACGACCCGGGTAAGTTCAATGGTGCTAAGGTACCGATGAAACAATTACTTCAAGATCTATTAACAGCGTATAAGATGGGTGTGAAAACACTTTACTATCACAATACGCGCGACGGTGCAGCCGATAACCAATCCGACATTTCCGCTGAACAAAAGCGTCAACGTAAGCAAAGTGATCGCCCTGCCGAGGTGGTGATTGAAGAAGACGACGATTGCGCAGGCGGTGCGTGCAAGATTTAATAAGGAGCGATTTGCGTGTCTTATTCAACGTTTAACCAAGAACAAACTAATCCGTTGGCCGAACCCATGTTTTTTGGGAACTCGGTCAACGTTGCACGTTACGACCAACAAAAGCACAGTATTTTTGAAAAGCTTATCGAAAAACAGATAAGCTTCTTCTGGCGTCCAGAAGAAGTCGACGTGAGTCGTGATCGTGTTGACTTTAACAAGTTAACCGCCAGTGAAAAGCATGTGTTTATTTCAAATTTGAAATATCAAACACTGCTCGACTCGATCCAAGGTCGAAGCCCTAACATTGCGCTACTGCCTATCGTTTCGCTGCCTGAGCTCGAAACTTGGATTGAAACATGGTCTTTCTTTGAGACCATTCACTCGCGCTCCTACACGCATATTCTGCGTAACTTGTTTAGCGATCCAAGTGAAATTTTCGAAGATATCGTCATTAATGACCAAATCAAATTGCGCGCTAACGACATCTCTCGTTACTACGACGATTTGATTTTCTACACGCAGCTGTGGCAAACCCATGGCGAGGGCAAGATCACCGTCGATGGTGAAGAGCATAACGTGACTCGCCGCGAACTGAAGAAAAAACTCTTCTTGTGCATCAACTCAGTTAACGCGTTAGAAGCGATTCGTTTTTATGTCAGTTTTGCCTGTACCTTCGCATTTGCAGAGCGCGAACTCATGGAAGGCAACGCAAAAATCATTCGTCTGATTGCGCGCGATGAAAACGTGCACCTGACTTCAACTCAGCACATGATCAACCTCTGGCAAGATGGTGAAGACGACCCAGAAATGGCAGAGATCGCTGAAGAACTCGCCGACGAAGCTTATGAGATCTTCATGACAGCCGTTAAACAAGAAAAGCAATGGGCCCATTACCTATTTAGAGATGGCTCCATGATTGGTCTCAATGAAAGCATGTTGTGTCAGTACGTCGAGTATATTGCCAACTTGCGTATGCAAGCGATCGGCTATGATGCGCCTTTCCCAGAGCAGCGCTCAAACCCATTGCCGTGGATGAATAAATACTTGGTATCTGATAACGTACAGGTTGCACCACAAGAAGCTGAAATCAGTTCTTACTTGGTCGGTCAGATTGACAGCAGTGTGGATGCCTCGGACTTAGGCGACTTTGACCTTTAGCGCGCCTGATGACAGCGAAACTGTTTAAAGTCAAAGTCAACGGTCAGCATGAGCTGACCGTTGACGCTTCAGAAGGCACTTTACTCGATGCGCTCGAAAAGCATCAGTTAGAGGTACATTATCACTGTAAAAGTGGCTTTTGCGGGGCCTGTCGTTCTAAACTCAAAAGTGGCTCAGTTCGCTATCTTACCGACCCTCTCGCCTATGTTCGCAAAGGTGACTTTTTACCCTGTTGTTGTGTTCCGGAATCCGACCTTGATATTGAACATTAATCTCACCGTTCGAAAAAAACGATAACCCTCATCGTGCAGATACATTGTAGAGCACCCGTGAAATATGGATAATAGAGTCAAATTCAAGGACTCGAGGTTTATTCATGTTTACAGTTATTTTTGGTCGCCCAGGATGCCCTTTTTGTGTTCGCGCTAAAGAAGTGGCCGAGCAATTAAAAGCAGATCGCGACGATTTTGATTATCGCTATGTCGATATTCACGAAGAAGGTATTACCAAAGCTGATTTAGAGAAGACCGTTGGTAAACCAGTGCACACAGTGCCACAGATTTTCGTTGATGAAACACATGTTGGTGGCTTCACCGAATTTGAAGCCTATGCTAAAGAGCACTTAGGTTTATACGCCGCTTAATTCTTTTAATTAAGTGAGCAAAGAAATAAAGGCACCTCAAGGTGCCTTTATTTCGTTTATGGCTTGCTTAATTCGCTTCTCGGACACAGGGTATTTAGTCCCCAGCGTCTGCGCAAAGAGCGATACGCGTAACTCTTGAATCATCCAATAGATCTCTCGAACCTCAGTCGGCACGATACGACGATAGCGTTTAACCAAGGCATTGTAGCTCTCAGTCAATTCATCAAGCATTAATGTTGCCAGCCGGTCCTTGTTCGGATTTTCCGGTAACTTTTTTAGGCGACGCTGCAAGGCGCTTAAGTAACGTTCGATATCTGGCAATCGCTCGGCACCAACCTCAGATACAAAACCGCGATAAACAAGCGACTCGACCTGTTTCTGCACATCACCACGCGATTGAATCTGATCCAATGGGATTTTTCCCTTCAGTTGCTTCTTCAGATCGTTGGAGCGGATTAAGCATTGCTCAACCTGCTGCGCGATACGCTCAACGCGCTCATTCAGCTCAGCACGGGTTTTTTCTACTAGCGCGTTAAACGCGGACTCCGTGCGAACCTCATCTTCCGCTGCGACAAAATCTTGATACAGATTATCCACTGCTGCATCAATACAGTCTTGGATGAGCGCATCAACTTTACCCCAGGGATTAAAGTACATCGCCAGCTTGGCTTTATTAGACAAACTTTTCTGCAAGTATTTAATAGGTGAAGGCACTTGTTTAAGCACTAAGGCACGAATTCCTCGGGCATGCGCCAGCTCAGCCTCTTTTTGATGATCGAACATCTGAACTTGTAATTGATCATCAGGCGTTACCGTTACCGCTGGGTATGCCCGCATTTCAAAACCGTGCTGCTTTTCGCTTACCACCTTGGGCAAATCGTTGATCGACCAGGTTTCCAATGGTTCACGTTCAACTTCCTGCCCCGCGGTCTTATCAAGACGCGCCTGTACGCGACCCGATAGCGCATTTTTAAGCGCCGTGAGGTCACGGCCCTGACGTATTAGCTTCTTACCATCAAGAATTTTAAAATTCATTTGCAAGTGAGCATCAATTTGTTCGGGCTTAAAGTCACTGGGCTCCACTCGCACGCCCGTCATACGCAGTAGCTTCTTACACATGGCTTCAAGCAGACTCAACTCACCCGGTTCAATATCCGCAAATACGGCCTGAGCAAAGTTAGGTGCCGGCACAAAGTTTCTGCGAATCGGCTTGGGCAATGACTTAATCAACGCGGTTATTCGTTCTTCACGCAACGCGGGAATATGCCAGTCAAATCCTTCATTTTCGACTTGATTGAGAATTGCCAACTGAATATTCACCGAAACCCCATCATCTTCAGCGGAGGGTTCAAAATGATAGCTCAGCGGCAATTTAAGGTTACCCTGTCGCCAAAACTCGGGGTAACTTTGTTCCGTAATATGGCTGGTATCTGCGTCAATCAAATCGTCACGCTTGAAGAACAGCAACTTAGGCTCAGACTTTGCGGCCTTATGCCACCAGCCTGCGAGT
Organism: uncultured Idiomarina sp.; assembly: GCF_964010655.1. NCBI lineage: Bacteria > Pseudomonadati > Pseudomonadota > Gammaproteobacteria > Alteromonadales > Idiomarinaceae > Idiomarina > uncultured Idiomarina sp. The sequence continues at coordinate 11,164 of NZ_CAXGLS010000010.1, read as the reverse complement.
AGCTTCTCGTTATAAATTCCCTCTGGAATATGACGCTCGTACGCCTCAAATAATTCCTGTTCATCAACGAGGATATCCCGACGGCGCGATTTTTCCTCCAGCGCTTGTACACTCGCGATCAAATCCAGATTGTGCTTGATAAAAGGCAATTGACGTTTGATTTGGCCCTGCGCCAGCCCCTCACGAATAAAAATATGTCGCGCGAGCGTGGGATCGATGGGACCAAACTGTACGCGCCGACGCGCCACCAAGATCAGCCCGAGCAACGTCACTTGCTCGTCAGCAACAACGCTGCCTTGTTTGGCTTCAAAATGCGGTTCAAGATACTGTTTCTTAACCAAATGCCCAGCAGCCTGCTCAATCCACTCAGGCTCAACTTTGGCGTTAACGCGCGCATATAACTTTGATGTTTCAACGAGTTCAGCACTGACAACCCATTTAGGTGGTCGTCCAAATAAATGAGAGCCGGGGAAAATATGAAAGCGAGTTTGACGCGTACCCTGATACTCGTGCTTGGCATCCTTTAAACCAACTTGAGACAGTAAGCCTGCGAGTAGTGCTCGGTGCACCTGTTCGTAAGTCGCCGCTTCCTCATTAATGCGTAATCCTAACTCACGTGCCGTTTGTCGGCTTTGGGTATAGACATCCTGCCATTCACGCACACGTAAAAAATGCAGGAACTCTTTCTTTAATTGCTTACGAAACTGATTACCTGAGAGTGCTTGCTGTTGCTCTCTTAAATAATTCCATAAGTTGAGAAAACTCATAAAGTCTGAATTGTCATCGGCAAACCGTGCGTGTGCTTGGTCCGACTTTTCCTTTGCATCACTCGGGCGCTCGCGAGGATCTTGAATACTGAGCGCCGAGGTAATAATCAGCATTTCGCGGACGCAGCCCTGCTCATGCCCCGCGAGCACCATACGCGCCAGCTTAGGATCGAGCGGTAAACGTGCCAGTTGTCGACCGGTGTCTGTTAATCGTGGTTGCTGTTGTTTTCGGTTGGGCGCAATCGCGTTGAGTTCTTCCAGCAGATTTAAACCATCTTTAATAAAACGTTCATCAGGTTTCTGGACAAATGGAAAGCGCCTAATATCGCCCAGTCGCATCGCGGACATCTGCAATATAACTGCCGCCAAATTAGTCCGCAGAATTTCAGGATCGGTATATTCTGGGCGACTGAGAAAATCTTCCTCGCTATATAAGCGAATACAAATACCTGGTCCCACGCGACCACAACGACCTTTACGCTGATTCGCACTGGCTTGCGAAATCGGTTCAATAGGAAGACGCTGTACTTTGGTTCGGTATGAATAACGACTCATACGCACGGTTCCGGGGTCAATCACGTAGCGTATGCCCGGCACCGTCAGTGATGTCTCCGCAACGTTAGTCGCAATCACCACACGGCGTTGGCTGTGCGACTGAAAGACACGGTTCTGCTCACTCGATGATAAGCGCGCATAGAGCGGCAACACTTCGGTATCGCGCAATTGCAGTTCTTGAATCGCCTCCGCGTAATCACGTATTTCACGTTCGCCGCTGGCGAAAATCAAAATATCACCGGGACCTTCGGCTTGCAGCTCTTGCACCGCATCTAATAAACTTGCCAGAACATCATTCTGAGCCTCAGGTTGCTCCGATGGGTCACGATAACGCACTTCGACAGGGTACGTGCGCCCGCTTACAGTGAGTACAGGCGCATTATCAAAATGCTTAGAGAAACGTTCGGTTTCTATCGTTGCCGACGTGATGATAATTTTGAGATCGGGGCGTTTACGCCGAAGTTGGTGCAAAACCCCCAATAAAAAGTCAATGTTCAGGCTTCGCTCGTGCGCCTCGTCAATGACAATCGCATCGTATTGCAGTAAGAGCGGATCGTTTTGTAGCTCCGATAACAACATACCATCGGTCATTAACTTAACCGCAGTGGTCGGTGCCGTCTCATCTTGAAACCGGATCTTATAACCGACCTGTTGCTTCTGCGTATCACCGAGCTCTTCACCGATACGCGCGGCGACACTACGTGCCGCCAGTCGACGAGGTTGCGTGTGTGCGATAGTGCCTTTACGCCCATAACCCAATTCGAGCAACATCTTGGGTAACTGAGTCGTTTTACCCGAACCCGTTTCACCCGCAATAATGACCACCGGATGTTCGCGCATCGCTGTTAAAATACGCTCGCGTTCCTGCGCGACCGGCAGTTGTTCGGGGTAATCCAGTTTAAATTGTTGCTCTTGCCGCGCGAGCAAATGCAATTGCGCTGCCTCGATATCCTGCTCAATTTGGCTTTGAACGCGCGCGCGTCGCTCAGCATCTTTAATTTTGACACTGCCACGCAGCCGCCCTCTAAGAAGAGCGGCATCCGCTAACGTACATTCTGCCAGTGCATTGGCAAATTTATCGAGCACCTGTTTTTGCGCTTGTTTTTGCTCCGCAGATAGCGGTTTAGTTTTTTTGGGGGTACGACTCATAAACGCCCGCTTTAATCCTCATCTTTGTAAATCGCAGTATGAACGTTGCCATTGCGAATATAACCACGGTACATACCTTCGGTGTTAAACGGTGTTGCAATGTGACCTTGTGCATCCATAATAATGACACCACCGGTGCCACCCGCTTGCTCTAACACACCATGAATCACTGCATCACCGGCTTCTTCTACCGTTTGATTCTGATACTTAACTCGTGCACAGATATCCGCTGCTACATGGTAACGAATAAAGTACTCGCCATGACCGGTTGCGGAGACACCACAACTACTATTGTCCGCCCAAGTGCCAGCGCCAATAATCGGTGAATCCCCTATTCTACCATAACGCTTAGCAGTCATCCCGCCCGTTGATGTGCCTGCACTGAGGGTACCTGACTGATCCAGTGCGACAGCGCCGACAGTGCCATACTTATAATCGAGATCAAGGTAACGCCAAGCTTGTTGTTCCGGTTGCTCACTTTTACGAATCGTTTGTTTCGCGTTAATGAGTTGCTGATAACGATGGTCAGTATCAAAGTAACTATTATCAACCTGGGCTAAACCTTGCTGCTGAGCAAATTGTGCCGCCCCATCGCCACTGAGCATCACATGCACCGACTTATCCATGATGGTGCGCGCCAGCTCAATCGGGCTTTTTACCGTCTTAACCCCAGCAACAGCACCTGCATTGCCCGTTGCGCCATCCATAATAGACGCATCAAGTTCATGCTCGCCATCCCAGGTATACACCGCGCCTTTACCCGCATTAAATAAGGGTGAATCCTCCATCACTTGAATCGCACTAATCACCGCATCAGTGCTACTGCCGCCATGCTCAAGTACTGCATAACCCGCCTGCAGAGCCTCTTCGAGCTTCGCGTGGTACGCTGCCTCTTGTTCTGCGGTTAAATTGGCCCGGGTAATCGTGCCTGCACCGCCGTGAATAACCAGAGCAATGGGTGACTTGTTATCCGCAGACTCATGTGTTTCAGCTTTCGTTGCCACGGTAGTGAACGTTCCCGCCAATGCAAGCGTAAGCATAGTCAGTGTTGTTTTTATTTTCATGGTTCTATCCTTAATAACGGATTCAAACTACACATTACAGGGTAATCGACACCACAATGCAATGTTTTTGGAGGTAACTCTATGCCCACTTATCGCGTTAACTACGATCATCTTGGTGCACCCGAGCAAGTCCAACTCAATGTACCGACGATTGAGCATTTAGATAGCGATCGCGACTTGCGCGACGAAGTAGCTCGTCGACTCGCTGAGCGTGTTCTACCTCATGCCGAACTGGCGGTTAATCACGATGACCACCGTAACGTCGAAGAAAAGCTCTACAAAGCGTATGACTTGAAAATCACTCACATCGAGCGGCTTTAGTTGCCGCTCTTAGCGACTTCAATATCAAAGTGCTAATATTGCAGGGCTACCAACAATGGTGTAGCCTCCAAGCCAACTAAATTGAGTCGGTATGAGACATGCAATCCGTTCCAGAAAACAATAAAAATCAACCCACCTTCTACTGGCACGACTATGAAACGTGGGGTGCACGGCCATTAATTGATCGGCCTGCACAATTTGCCGGCATGCGCACCACATTGGACTTTCAACCCGTTGGACGTCCTTTAACGATCTATGCGCAACCCACGCCAGATTTTTTACCCGATCCAGAAGCGGTACTCATCACCGGGATCACTCCGCAATATGCGCTTAACCAGGGCGTTAACGAAGCCAACTTTGCACAAGCTATTGTGCAAGAGATGAGTCAACCTAATACCATTATTATTGGCTATAACAACATTCGTTTTGACGATGAAGTAACGCGCTCACTGTGTTATCGCAACTTTTATGACCCCTATGCTCATACTTGGCAAAACGGTAATTCGCGCTGGGACTTGATTGATGTGGTACGCGCCTGTTACGCGCTGCGTCCCGAGGGTATTCATTGGCCGGAGGACGAAGATGGTCGTGTGACCTTGCGACTTGAAAAGTTGACCCAAGCAAATGGTATTGAGCATGGGCAAGCGCATGATGCTATGTCCGATGTCCGAGCGACCATCGCGATGGCACAACTGATTGCAGAAAAGCAACCGAAACTGTGGCAGTTTGCCTTACAGCACCGTCATAAGAATGACCTGATGAACCTCATTAATTGGCAGCAGATTAAGCCTTTAATACATGTCTCGGGTTTGTATGGCGCCGATAACTTCTTCGTATCCGCCGTGCTGCCGATTGGTTTTCATGCTCAACGTGCTAATGCACTGATCGCTTGGGATCTACGTATTAACCCAGCAGATTTTGTGGATTATTCGACTGAGCAACTACGAGATTTGCTATTTGCCTCCCGTCAGCAGCATCAGAACAACGGAACACAACGCCCTGGCGCAACCCAGATTACGCTCAATCGTTGCCCGTTCTTAGCGCCGTTGGCAACGCTAACAGAGGAAGCACAACAACGTACTCAAATCGACTTGGCAACGCTTAGGGAGCGGACTCGTTGGTTAGCCGAGAACAGTGACTTCCGTGATCGTATCATGGCGATTTTTGATAGCGCACTCGAGCGTGGCGAACAGCCGCCTTTAGACGTTGATCAACGCTTATACGATGGTTTCTTCGACGCGCAAGATAAGCAGAATTTACAGATGATTCGTGCGATGAGACCCGAACAGTTAGCCGGTATTGAGCTGAATACGCAAGATAGCCGTCTACCCGAGCTATTGTTTCGCTACCGCGCACGGAATTATCCGGCGACACTCAATCAAAGCGAGCTTCAGCGCTGGCAGCAATTCTGTCGTCAACGCCTTACCGAACCGACCAACGGGCAGCTTTCGATAACCGAGTTTGCAGAAAAACTTGAAGGTTTGGCTCAGCAGTATCAGGATAATAAACATCGTATGCAGCTGCTGAAATCACTTTATGACTACGCACAAGGGCTTTGAACACAGTTTTGACTATATTATCGTCGGTGGTGGATCGGCTGGCTGTGTGCTTGCCAATCGACTGAGTGAAGGCGGACGATTCCGCATTTTACTCTTAGAAGCCGGGCGCAAGCCGCCCGGCTTTTTCTCCACGATGCCCTCTGGCTTTGCCCGCTTTATTCATAGCCCGACCTTTAATTGGCTTTACCGCGGCCAAAGCTTCGCTCAACAAACAACCTACACACCTCGGGGTAAGGGGTTAGGTGGCTCAAGTGCCATCAATGCAATGATTTACTGCCGAGGTAGTCAACAAGACTATCAGCGCTGGGCCGATGCGGCTGGCCACGAGTGGAGTTATGCTGCATTACTTCCCTACTTTAAAAAGTCCGAAGCTAATCAGCGTGGTGCTAGCTATTACCATGGCGCTCAAGGTCCGTTAAAAGTCAGTGATAAAGTCCCCTATTACCCCGTCTGTCGAGCATTTGTGGAGGCCTGCCAAGAGTTCGGGCTACCGTATAATCATGATTTTAATGGCGATACCTTAACAGGTGCAGGTCCATTCCAATTTACTATGGCGGATGGCGAACGTTGCAGCACCTATAAAGCTTACTTAAAACCGGTGGCAGACCGACATAACTTAACCATACTGTCGGGTTACGATGTTCATCGTGTGCTATTTGATGGGCACAATGCTCAAGGTGTGGAGGCGTTTTGTGAGGGGCAAAAGCAACATTTTTATGCCAATCGTGAAGTCATTCTTGCCGCCGGTGCACTCGCATCACCTGTTATTTTGCAACGTTCGGGAATTGGTGACAACGAATCACTTAAATCGGTGCATGTTCCGGTGGTATACCATGCGCCCGAAGTGGGTAAGAATCTTGCCGAACACGCAGATATTTGTGTCCATGTGAAAAATAAAAAACGGAATGGACTGACACTCACGCCTTGGGGCCTAGTGAAACTCTTACCCGCGCTTTTGTACTACCTTATCAATAAAAACGGACAATTAAGCCATTCATTGGCCGAGGTAGGCGCATTTTTCGATGTAAGCGATAACGATTGGGCGAATGATAATGAGCCTAGATTTCAGTGCCATGTGCTACCCGTGATGTTTAAAGATTCGGGTTATAACTGGTGGCCCACATTAAAGCATGGCTTCAGTATTCATGTCTGTTTGCTCCGGCCTGAGTCACGCGGAAGCATTCAAATTAACCCCGAGGATCCGTTTGGAAAGCCACTCATCAATTACCGTTTTTTCGAAAACCCCAATGACTTAGTCGCGTTGACAGCGGCGGTTAAAAAGGTGTGTAGCTTACTCGAGACCGATGCCCTGAAGCCATTCGTAGGTAAACGGTTGTTTCCTCGCCCCTATAATCGAGATAGCGAACTCGCCCAGCAAATTACCGAGGAAATCGGGCTGATCTACCACCCTGTAGGTACATGTCGGATGGGTCAAGACCAGCATTCCGTCGTTGATCCACGATGCTGTGTGCGCGGAGTCAACAAATTACGAGTTATTGATGCGTCAATAATGCCAACGCCTATCAGTGGTAATACCAACGCCCCTACCATCGCTATAGCTGAAAAAGGCGCCGACTTGATTAAAGCCGACGCCTTTTAATTTTTCTCCGTTAATTACACGCGTTTATTTTTGATGCAGTTTTCCGACCTTAAATAGACGCGCTAACGCAGGGATCAAGATCAGCGCACCGAGCATATTCCAAAGGAACATAAAGGTGAGCAAAATCCCCATATCCGCTTGGAACTTAATCGGTGAGAAGATCCACGTCGCGACACCAATCGCTAACGTCAATCCAGTAAAGCCAACCGCTTTCCCCGTGTTCTCAAGTGCATAACGATAGGTAGCTGGCAGATCCATACCACGCTGCAAACCTTCCTTAACCTTACTATAAATATAGATGCCGTAGTCGACACCAATACCTACACCGAGTGCAATAACCGGCAAGGTCGCAACTTTAATGCCTATCCCTAACACCGCCATTAACCCTTGACTCATGACTGTTGTAAAGGCGAGAGGAAGCACAATACAAGCCACTGTGCGTAAGCTTCTAAAGGTGATTAAGCAAAGGAAAATCACTACACCATAGACCCACAACAGCATTTTGTTCTGGGCGCTCTCAATGACGGAGTTTGTTGCTGCTTCAATACCTGAGTTACCCGCCGCCATCAGCAAATCAATACCTTCTTTTTGGTAGTTCTGCTTAAACGACTCCACAGAGGCGACCACATTCTTCAATGTTTCCGCTTTATGATCATCAAGGTATATAATAATCGGCGCCATCGAACAATCGTTGTTAATTAAGCCATCTGGAATACGGCTCAACGATGCGTTGGTAACAAACTGGTTGCGGTTTAAGGTGAACCACTTTAGGTTACCTTCGTTAATGGCAAACATCCCCATCTTCGATACGTATACGATGGATTTGACATCTTGGACACCATTGGTGTTTTGCATATGCCAACTAAAGCGATCCATAAACTCAAGGTTATTATACGCGATACATTGCTGTGGTTCAGTCGCAGCCATCACAACAAAAATATCAGTGCTTGAGCTGTAGTTATCAACGATGTAGGCATTATCAAGATTATAGCGACTATCAGGACGTAGTTCCGGCGAACCTTTATCTAAGTCACCAATTTGCATCTGCTGACCATAATAAAGACCCCATGCCAATAACACTATCGCGATACCCAAGGCACTGTAGGCCCACTTCGGTTGAGCAAACTTCTCAAAGGTACGCACCACGATGTGTTTTTCGCTTTCCGCTTTGCGGTGATACTCGACACCTTTATCAGATACCCCGAAGTACGACATCAAAATAGGTAATAAACCTAAGTTAGTCAGTACCACAACCGCTACACCGATACTGGCCGCAATCGCAAGCTCTTTTATCACAGCGATATCAATCACCATCAGCGTGGTAAAGCCAATCGCATCACTCGCCAATGCGGTTAGACCCGCAATGTATAAGCTCCGAAAAGCAAGCTTGGACGCTTCAAATTTATCGAAACCATGCGTGCGATTGTAACCAATGGCATTAATAATTTGCACACCGTGAGAGACGCCAATAGCAAACACCAAAAACGGTACTAGCATCGAGTATGGGTTTATCCCACTACCAATCAGGTCGATAATTCCCAGTTGCCAAATCACGGCAATGATTGAGCAGCCCAGTACGGTGAAGGTACTACGCCAGCAGCGACTGTACACATACAACATAGCCAAAGTGATAAGGATCGCTAGCAAGAAGAACAAACCCACTTGCTCGGCACCATCGATCAAATCACCAATCAACTTGGCAAAACCGGTAATGTGAATACCAATTTCATCACTTTGATATTTGTCACGTACTAAGGTTTCTAAGCGCTCCGAAAATTCCCCATAATCCAGCTTTTCGCCCGTTTCGGGATTCACTTCGTCGAGAGGGACATAAATGATAGTTGACTCGAAGTTGTTCGCAACCAGGTTACCCACCTCACCGGAGCGAAGCACATTTTCCCTCAGTTGAGCTATGGACTCTTTGCCACCATCGTAACCGTCTGGGATAACCGGGCCGCCCACAAAGCCTTCCTCAGTGACTTCCATCCAACGTACATTGGGTGTCCATAAGCTTCGTAAACCTGAGCGATTAACACCAGGGATGTAGAACACTTCGTCGGTAATTTGCTTGACCGTTTCTTGGAACTCAGGCTCAAAAATATCGCCTTGCTTATTTTCAACGGCAATACGCACCACGTTGCCAAGACTCGATAGATCCTTTTGGTATTCAAAATAATTTTGAATAAACGGATGCTGAGTCGGAATCATTTTGGTGAAAGAAGCGTCTGGGCGCACTTGAACGGCGTTGTAGCCCAGCACAAGGGTAACCGCCGCAAATAACAGTAACCAACCTAAACGAAACTTGAATAATGCCCGCTCGAGTAAAGAGGGTTTTTTATTTTCGATATTATTATCCACGCTACTCTAGCCCCTTTTCCGCTGTGTCACTTTGGGTTGTTTTTGCTGGCCAATAGTAAATACCAGAACGACTGGTCAGTACTTTTTCGCCGTTAAATTCAACCATATCGCCGAATACAGCACTACTTGGATGTGTGTGTTCAGTCACGTCGAGAGAGGGCGTAATTTCTAAAATGACACCTGAGTTACCCACGATCCATTGAGTACCTTTAGTATCCGCGTAGCCACTCATCAAGTTGGCATCCGCAGGGCTATCAATTGCGGTATAACGCTCACCTAAGTCGTCCGAGACAAAAATATTGCCACGTAGTCCATAGGTCCATAACCGACCTTGGTTATCAAAGTGAGCACCAAACAATGAACCATCGTACGGCGGTGCAACCGACGACCATGATGCGCCGCCATCTTGGCTCGCATACGCGGTACCCGCTTCACCGGCGATAAATACATTGTCGCCCTGCGTAGCGATGGCGTTTAAGTGAAAACCATTTGGGTTATCTAGACGACCACTAATAAGTTGCCAATTCGCCCCCTTATCTTGGCTGACCAACAAAGTGTTGTAAGCGCCTACCGCCAGCACATCGCCATTGGCTAGCGTTTTAATATCTAATATCGGTTTTGAAGGGCCTGTCTCTTGTTTTGCACGTTGTGCATTTTCTAAATAGAACCTGGCATCATCGAGCGCCCACTGCAAATCACCCGACTCATCACCATCTGCGGCTATTTTTTGTTCGAGTTCTGCAATGCGTTGCTGATAAAACGCAACTTCAAGATCGAGCAGATCAAACCCATCAAAGATACGCTGCCAAGTATTGCCGCCATCGGTCGTTTTTAATATCACGCCATGGTGACCTGCGGCATAGCCTATCGAGTCAGATTCGAAGTCGACACTGGTCAGTAACACACTGGTCGGAACATTAGCCTGTTTCCATGTGTTACTATTGAGATCTCGAGTAATGATATTGCCATGTGAGCCGACCGCAACAAGGCGGTTAGATAGCTTAGCGGTTGCAATAAGCGGGTTTTTTATAATTAGTTTGCTGCTTGCTTGCATTGCCGGCGCGTAAATCACATCAAATTCTTGCTGCGACGACACATCGGTTGCTTGTGCGAATGCAAAAGTGCTCAAAACCCCACTGAGCAACAACCCAATATGGGTTGGGGACAGACGCATGGAACCTCCTAAACAAAAAAAATGTCTTAGAATTGTATAAGGTTATATTCATTTGAAAACCTTTTTCGCATATTTTCCTGCTTTTTTTAGTGAAACTATTGTCTTACAGGTCTAACCTCTGGCAAAGTGATGTACGAAAGTAGAACAACAAGGAAATTACCCATGAATAAACTGATGCTAAAAGCGGGTGTATTCGCCCTATCAGTTATCTCCGCCAGCGTAATGGCTAAGGTCACGCCTGACCAAGCCGATCGTTTAGGCAAGGATTTAACACCGATTGGTGCTGAAAAAGCCGGTAATGCAGACGGTTCAATTCCAGCTTGGAATGGTGGTTATTCTGATGCAAGCGTTGAGATTGTGCGCGGCACGGACCCGTTCGCAAGTGACGAACCACTGTTCACGATTACTCACGACAACCTCGATCAATACAAAGACAACCTGACGCCAGGTCAGATTGCGATGTTTAATAAGTATGACGATTACAAAATGATCGTTTACCCAACGCGTCGCTCTGCAACCTACCCTGACTCACTTTGGCCAAAAATTAAAAAGAACGCAGAAAATGCTGAGTTAGTGGCGGGCGGTAATGGTATTCAAAACTTCGAAGTTACAACTAT